>JAABPT010000471.1 GCA_011391855.1 Burkholderiales bacterium | reverse complement strand
GATCGCGCCGCGCTGGATCAGGTCGTGGGTGAATTCGCAGATGTGCATCGGCTGCTTGTAGCGGCCGTCGAGCTGGCTCTGCAGCTGAATGGCGAAGGGGTCCTTGCCACCGGCGCCGATGCCCACCAGCGTGTTCCAGAAGCTGTAGGCCACGCGCCAGGCGTGGCCGCACTCGCCGACGACGATGCGCTTGACGCCGAGCTCCAGCGCCGCCTCGCGGATGCGCAGCGCGATCTTGCGCAGCTGCTCGTAGTTGCCGATGAACATGCCGAAATTGCCGGCCTCGCTGGCCTTGCTGGAAAGCGTCCAGCTGATGCCGGCGGCGTGGAAGACCTTGGCGTAGCCGATCAGGCTCTCGACGTGCGGCTCGCTGAAGAAGTCGGCCGAGGGCGTGACCAGCAGCACCTCGGCACCGGCCACGTCGAGCGGGAAACGCACGTCGACACCGGTCTCTTCCTTGGTGTCTTCTTCCAGGCCGAGCAAGGTGTCTTCCAGCGCCGGCCCCGGAATACCGAGGTTGTTGCCGATGCGGTGGACCTTGCCGATGATCTCGTTGGAATATTTCTGGCCCAGGCCCACCGAGTCCATGATCTCGCGCGCGGCCATCGTCACTTCGGCGGTGTCGATGCCGTAGGGGCAGAACACGCTGCAGCGGCGGCACTCGGAGCACTGGTTGTAGTAGCTCCACCACTGGTCGAGCACGTCCTTCGTCATGTCGACCGCGCCGACCAGCTTGGGGAAATGCTTGCCGGCGAAGGTGAAATAGCGGCGGTAGACCTGGCGCATCAGGTCCTGGCGCGCCACCGGCATATTCTTCGGGTCGCCGGTACCCAGGAAATAGTGGCACTTGTCGCTGCAGGCGCCGCAGTGCACGCAGGCGTCCATGTAGACGCGCAGGCTGCGATATTTGTCGAGCAGCTCGCCCATCTTGGCCACCGCGCGCTGCTCCCAGCCTTCGGCCAGCTCGCCGGGGAATCCCACCGCGGTCTGGATGGCCGCCGACGCGACATAGGGCTTCAGGTGCGAGGTGGCACCCGCGGCCACCAGCGGGATCACCGGGTAGGGCTTGAGCTTGGGCGTCTCGAAGGCAGCGGTGGCCACGGCGTGCGTCCTGGAGTGGGCTACTTGTCGAGCGCGGCGGCCCAGGGCGCCAGGTGGCGCGCTTCGCGCGGCGTATCGGCCTGGTTGCGCGTGGGGCTGAAGAACAGGCCCGGGGCGTGCAGCAGTTTGCTGATGGGGAAGACGATCATCAGCAGTGCCACCAGCGCCAGGTGCAGCAGCAGCAGCGGGTCGGTGGGCAGCGGCTGGATGTCCAAGCGCATCAAGCCCAGCATGAAGGTCTTCACCGCGACGATGTCGGTGGGGTTGACGAAGCGCATGCTCAGGCCGCTGAGGCCGATGGCGATGAGCAGCGCCAGGTGCAGGTGATCCGAAGGCGTGGAGATATAGCGCACGCGGTCGACCAGGAAACGCCGCGCCCACAGCCCGGCCAGACCGGCGACCATGGCGAATCCGGCATAGGTGCCGTAGGGCTGGATGAAGACGATCACGTCCCACACCGGCTGCTGGAAATAGCGCACGTGGCGCAGCAGCACCAGCAGCAGCGCGGCATGGAACATCCAGCCGAAGAGCCAGGTCCACTTGTTGCCCTTGAACAGACTCTCGAAGAACACCACCTCGCGCGTCAGCCGCAGCGCCACGCCGACGGTGGTGGTGGGCGCCGGCGTGGTGGGGATCAGCAGCGGCGCCGGGGTGCGCGCGTAGCTGCGGATCTTCAGCGCCACACCGACGACCAGGATCGCGGTGGCGGCATAGAAGAGCGCGGCGTAGGCGATCGAGAGCACGGTCATGGGGTTCGGGCCGGAAAGGCAGCGGCCACGCGTGCCGTCGACACGCGCAAGCCATGCATGGCTGAAGGCTTAGACGCAGCCCGTCGGCTTGGGCAGGCCCGCGATCTTGCAGGCCTGCTTGGCCGGGCCGTAGGGGAACAGTTCGTACAGGTACTTGCTGTTGCCCTTCTCGGGGCCGAGCTGCTTGCCGATGGCCTTGGTGAGCACGCGCACCGCGGGAGCGATCTGGTACTCGTTGTAGTAGTCGCGAAGGAAGTTCACCACTTCCCAGTGACTGGGGGTCATCTCGACGTTCTCGCCCGCGGCCAGGACCTTGCCGATATCCTCGTTCCAGTCGGCCAGGTTGACCAGATAACCTTCTTCGTCGGTTTCGTAGGTGGTGCCGTTGACTTCGATGCCCATGTCTCTTGTCTCCTTGGGGAATGAGGGGCTGGCCTTACAGCCAGGATTGGTTGTTCGGGTGTTCGGCGACGAGGTCCACGAAGCCGGCGTAGTCCACGGCGGTGACGCCTTCGACCAGCTTGCCGGCCATGCCGCGTGCTTCCACGTCGGGCTGCAGCACGTAGACCTTGAGCTGTTTCATGGCTTCGGCGATGCCGGAGCCCGCGGCGCCGGCCGTTGTAGCGGCGTAGACGGCGTCCTCGATCAGCAGCAGGGCCGACCCGGCCTTGGCCAGGCGCAGGCAGCTTTGCAGCGAAGAAGTCTCGGCGTGCGATTTGTTGACGATGTGCAGCATGGCTTCGTTCTCGTCGTCAGAAGGACAGGACCACGTCCTGTTCGACCATCAGGTCGGCCATCTCGGCGCTGGAGAGCACCTCCACGTCGACCAGCAGGTCGGCCTCGGTGAGGCCGCGCGCTTCCATCGACTCGCGCTCCACGTACAGCTTCTCGACGTCGTAGCCGTCCAGGGCGCGATAGGTGGGCGCGTGGTTCTTGATGCCGATGCCCTTGGGGTTCT
The DNA here is from genome assembly GCA_011391855.1 of Burkholderiales bacterium. GTDB lineage: Bacteria > Pseudomonadota > Gammaproteobacteria > Burkholderiales > Burkholderiaceae_C > Rubrivivax. The sequence goes on along the minus strand of JAABPT010000471.1, from coordinate 8,321 downwards.
GGCCCTTGACGAGCTCGTAGACGCCGTCGTCCACGAAGACCAGGCTCACGTCCTGGTCGAAGGTGGCGGTGATCAGCACCACCTCCAGGCTTTCCAGCGCATAGATCGTGCCGAAGGGCGCCTTGCGGTTGACGAACATGAATTTCTTGACGTTCGCCATCGCATCAGTCTCCAAATGTGACCATGCGGTCGGACTTGATGCCGCTGTCGACCAGCTGACCGAGGCCCGAGATGCGAAAGCCCGGGGCCAGCACCTCGTCCTTGATGCCGCGGCGCAGGGCGGCGGCGACGCAGACCACCAGGTCCACGTCGTGCTTCTCCTTCAGCGCCGCCCAGCGGTTGACGATGTGGCGGTCGTCCTGCGGCGGCTCGGTGAGCCGCGTGGCGTTGTAGACACCGTCGTGATAGAAGAAGACGCGCTGCACCTCGTGCCCCTTGGCCAGGGCGGCCGCGGCGAACTGGTACGCCGTGTCGCTGGCCTGGTGCGTATACGGGCCTTCGCTGACGAGCAAGCCGAATTTCATGTCGGGCCGTTCAATGCTGAGTGGGGTGCGTCAGAAGCGGATGTGGGTGGATGCGTTCAGGTTCGCCCGCGAGCCGCGCCAGTCGTCGATGAGATATTTCGTGAAGGGCAGGTCGCACTTCTCGAAGAAGCGCGGCCAGCCGATACGTTCCACCCAGTCCGAGAGCCGCTCCCACGAACGTGCATCTTCCTTGTAGGTGTAGAGGATCTTCTTCACCATCGCCGACACTTCCGGCCAGCGCGGCGGGTTGTTCGGCAGGCCGCTGGCCACCATCTTCATGAAGGTGGGTTTGCCGCGCGCGTTGGAATTCTTGCCACCGACCCAGATCGCCAGCTTGGAGTGCTCGGGGTCGTTGATCTGCATCGGCGGGCACGGGGGGTAGCAGGCACCGCAGCAGATGCACTTCTTCTCGTCGACTTCCAGCGAAGGCTTGCCATTGACCAGCGCCGGCCGGATGGCCGCCACCGGGCAGCGCGCGACGACGGCGGGCCGCTCGCAGACATTGGCCACCAGGTCGTGGTTGATCTTCGGCGGCTTGGTGTGCTGGATGATGATGGCGATGTCGGCCTGGCCGCCGCAGTTGATCTCGCAGCAGGAGGTGGAGAGGTGCACGCGGTTGGGCATATCCTCGCGGATGAACTCGCTGTACAGGTCGTCCATCAGCGCCTTCACCGCGCCCGACGCGTCGGTGCCCGGAATGTCGCAGTGCAGCCAGCCCTGGGTGTGCGCGATCATGCTCACCGAATTGCCGGTGCCGCCGACCGGGAAGCCGCTCTCGGTGAGCGCGCTGATGAGCGGGGCCACCTTGTTCGGGTCCGACACCATAAATTCGATATTGCTGCGGATGGTGAACCGCACGTGCCCTTCGGCGTAGGTGTCGGCGATGTCGCACAGCTTGCGGATCGTATAGACGTCCATCTGCCGCTGCGTGCCGGCACGCACGCTCCAGACCTCGTCGCCGGTGTTCGACACGTGGTGCAGCACGCCGGGCCGCGGCCGGTCGTGGTATTTCCAGTTGCCGTAGTTCTTCAGCAGCGTCGGGTGCAGGTACTGCTTGTTGTCGGGGACGCCGCTCTCGATGGGGGTGCGCATGGCCATGGTCTTGTCTCCCTTGTTCAGGCCGCGGCCTTATTGGCGTTGATGCGAGCCACTTCCTCGTCCCAGCCGTCGGTATTCACGTAGGGGTTGGTGCGCGGCGTGGACACCATGTTGGCGTCGATTTCCACGCCGATGCCTTCCAGGAAGTTGACCAGCCCGATGCGCTCGATCATCTCGCCGGTGCGCTCGTGCTCGAGCGCGTTCTCGGCGAAGAAGTCGATCACCTTCTGGCCCAGGTCGACCAGGGCCTCGAAGTCCTCGTCGGTCTTCAGCGGCATGAAGGGCACGACCACGGTACCCATCAGGTCGCCGATCTTGAGCGTGCGCTTGCCACCGATCAGGATGGTGGCGCCGGTGTCGGTGCCATGCGCCAGCGCGCCGGTCATGACGTTGATGCAGTGCATGCAGCGCACGCAGTTGCTGTTGTCGATCTCCAGCGCGTGGGTGTCGCTGATCTTCACGCTGGAGATGCGGTCGCCGGTGTCGACGTCAGCCACCTCCTTGAGCATGATGGTCTTGGTGGGACAACGCGTGATGACGTCGTTGACCAGTTCGTTCATGCCGTGCTTGGCGAACCACTTGCGCGCCAGTGCCTCGTCGGTGCGCATGTTGTCGCGCCAGGTGCCGATGACGGCCATGTCCGAGCGCTGGATCGAGTTCATGCAGTCGTTGGCGCAGCCGCTGAACTTGAACTTGAACTTGTACGGCAGGGCGGGGCGATGGATGTCGTCGAGGAAGGTGTTGATGACCTGGCGGTGCGCGCGCGCCTCGTCGTAGCAGCTCTGCTCGCAGCGGGCGGCGCCCACGCAGCTCATGGAAGTGCGCACCGCGGGGCCGGCACCGCCGAGGTCGAAGCCGAGTTCGTTGAGCGCGTCGAAGGCGTCCTGCACCTTGTCGGTCTTGGCACCCTGGAACATGATGTCGCCCGACTGGCCGTGGAAGGCGATCAGGCCGGAGCCGTGCTCTTCCCAGATGTCGCACATCTTGCGCAGCACGTCGGTGTTGTAGTGCATGCCGGCCGGCGGCTGGATGCGCAGGGTGTGGAATTCGGCGGCGTCGGGGAAAACCGGCGCGCCAGTGTCGTCCTTCAGTTCGGTGAAGCGCGGGATGACGCCGCCGCCGTAGCCGAACACGCCCACCGTGCCACCCTTCCAGTAGCCCTTCTTGGTGCGGTAGGACGTTTCCAGCTGACCCATCAGGTCGACCATGTAGTCCTTGTCCTTCGCCAGGCGCTTCAAGCCTGTCACGAAGCTGGGCCAGGGGCCGGACTCGAGTTGGTCGAGCATCGGCGTGTCATGCGGTTTCTTGGCCATGCGGGGTGTCTCCGTCGGTCTGGGTTGTCGGGGCCGAAAGTGGCCTCGGCACGAACGTGCGCTCAGGGTGAACAGGTCGAATCGTCGTCGTGTGCGGCACGTCCGGCTATCACTCTCGTTGGGTAGCCGAAGATAGACCGTTACGGGTGGACTGCCACTACCCGGATGGGTTATCCGGCGCTCACCCGTACCGGGTATGGACGGCAGCGGCGTGCGGCGCGCTCAATGCCCGCTTTCGCTTGCCCGTTTTCGCCCGCCCGCTTCGATGACACGCCTGACTCCCCTGGCCAAGCTGCGTGCGCCCCTGGGCGCGCAGGAGATTGAATTGCAGCAGATCGACTTCGAAGGCGGCGGCATGAGCCTGCTGCGCACGCGCATTCGCGAGGGCAGCCGCTTCACCATCTTCGACATCGACCCCGTCACGGCCCGGGCCTGGGGCGAAGCGCTGCTGCAATGGGCGCAGGCCCAGCCCCGGGAGTGAGCGCCAACGTGAGCGACGAACCGCTGGCCCGCATCATCGACATCGCCTTCGCGGTGGAAGGCGGCGCCCTGCCGCGCGAGCACCGGCGTGAACTGGCGGCGGCGATCGGCCATGCCCTGCCCTGGTGGGCGGCGCAGGAAGGTGCGGGCATGCACCGGCTCAACGTGGCCGCCGGCGGCGGGCCGTTGGCGCTGCTGTCCGGGCGCACGCGGCTGACGCTGCGCGTGCCGCGCGAACGGGCGGCCGACGCCGCGGCGCTGGAAAGCGCCGTGCTGCAGGTCGGTCCCGCCACGCTGCGCGTGGGCGCGCCGCAGCCGCGGGAACTGCGGCCCTACAGCACCTTGTACGCCCACCTCGTGGCGGCCGACGAAGAAGCCGGCGCAGCCGACGAACTGGCCTTCCTGGACGCCGTGGCGGCCGAGTTGTCGGCGCTGGGCGTGGCTTGCCGGTCCATCTGCGGCCGCCGCCAGGTCGCCGAGGGCGGCGCGCTGCAGGGCTACAGCCTCATGCTCGACGGCCTCAACGCTGCCGGTGCGCTGCGCGTGCTGGAAGCCGGCATCGGACGCCACCGCCGCTGGGGCTGCGGCATCTTCGTGCCGCACAAGTCGGCCGTGGCCGTCGGCAGCTGACACTTCAACCACCCACCCCACCCAAGGAGAGCAACACGATGGGCTATGTCGTCAATGGCACCGAACTGGAAACCGACGATCAGGGTTATCTGCTGGAGCCCGACTACAGCGACGACGCGGTGAGCGTGATCGCCGCCGCCGAGGGCATCACGCTCAACGACGACCACTGGAAGGTGGTGCAATACCTGCGCGACCAGTACCGCGAGCACGGCCACACGCCGAATTTCCGCAACATGCTCAAGGGCATGGGGGAAATCATTTCCGGCTGCGACAGCAAGGCCTTGTACGACCTGTTCCCGCTGGGCCCGGCCAAGCAGGGGGCCAAGGTGGCCGGATTGCCGCAGCCCCTGGGCAAGGGCGGATATTAAGCTGGGCCGGGAACCGCGCCGTGAGCATCACGCCCCACACCCCTGCGATGAGGATCAAGAGCCACTGGTTCAAGCCAGGGGCGGACAAGGGGCCGGCGGATCACGCCAGCGCCATGGCCTTCATCGTGTGGCGCGTGGCGCAGAGCATGCTCAAGCGCATGCGCGGCGCGCAGTTCGACATCGACGCCGGCGTGCCGTATTTCGCCTTCATGCGCGAGGTGCTGGTGTTCCTGGTGGCCGTCACCGACCGCATCGCCCACGCCCGGCTCGAACCCGAGGCGCGGGTCGAATTCACGGTGGCGCTGGTGCGCCACCTGGCGCGCACGCTGCAGGAGAACGAGGACGACCTGCTGGGGCCCGCGCCGGCCGGTGCGCCCAGCCATGCCGATACCTTCATCGACATGGTCAACGAGGTCACAACGCACTACGCCGAATTCGGCGCCGACCCCAAGGCGCCCGACGACGGCGGCGGCTTCCACCCCGACTTCGCCTTCGTGCGCTACCTGGGCAGCCGGCTGGAGCCCACGCTGCCCGAGAAGGACCGCCGTTGGGTCATCGAGCAGGTGATGGCGGCCGAGGCACCGGAAGCGGTGGGCATCGTGCAGCGTTCCATGCGCGACCTGTTCGACCCCACGCCGCGGCGCGCGCGGCGATCCACCATGAGCGGCGAGTGAGCGCGTGGACGCCTTGACCGCCCCGCCCGCGGCCCGCCAGGCCAGCCCGTTCGACCTGGACGACGACGCCCCCTACCAGCGCTGGCGCGCCTGGAAGCTGGCCCGGCGCCCGGCCAGCGCCGAAGACCTGGTGGTGGACGTGGCCGACCCGCGCGCCCTCACCGCCGCCGAGCGCGCGGCGCTGCAGGGCCGCATCCAGCGCGCCAACATGGCGCTGTACCGATCGCCGGTGGTGGCCGAGGACAAGCACCTGCCGCGCGCCCTGGGCGCCCAGCTCGGCTTGACCCGGCTCGACGCCAACTGGCTGGCCGACGAGGACGGCATTTCCAGCATTGCGGTGTCCGATCGCAGCGACGGCCGCGGCGGCTTCATCCCCTACACCGACCGTGCGATCCGCTGGCACACCGACGGCTACTACCACCCCGAAGGGCGGCGCATCCGCGGCATGATCCTGCACTGCGTGCGCCCCGCAGCCAGCGGCGGCATCAACGGCCTGCTCGACCATGAACTGGCCTATGTCGCGCTGCGCGATGCCGCACCCGCCCACGTGCGCGCGCTGATGCAGCCAGATGCGATGACGATTCCCGCGCGCGCCGACGAAGACGGCGTGGCGCGCCCGGCGCAGTCCGGCCCGGTCTTCGCGGTGGAAGACGACGGCAGCCTGCACATGCGCTACACGGCGCGCACGCGCAGCATCGAGTGGAAGGCCGACGCCGCCACTTGCGCGGCGGTGGCGGCGCTGGAGGCGCTGTTGGCCGAGTCGCCCTGGATCCTGCGCACCCGGCTGGAGCCGGGTATGGGCCTGGTCGGCCACAACGTGCTGCACGAACGCACCGGTTTCGAGGACGACCCGGCGCGGCCGCGACTGCTGTACCGCGCGCGCTTTCTGGATCGTGTGGCTCTGCCCGCGGCGCCGCGATGGCGCTGAATGGGAACTGCACATGGCGCTGATTGGGAACTGCACATGGCGATGAAAGGGAACTGCGCGTGGCGCAGTGGGTAACCGTCTGGCGCGCCGCGCAATTGGTCGGCGTGCCCCGCGGCGTGCTGCAGCAGCGCGTGCGCTCGGGCGAGATCGAACTCGCCGACGGGCTGGTCTCCACCGAGGCGCTGATCAAGCTCTATCCGCAGACGCAACTGGAATCCTCCGGCATGTTCGAGCGCGTGGTGCAGATCCGCGACGAAGCCTTCGGCCGCCGCGTGCGCGAACGCCTGCTGCCCAGCCAGGAGGTGCTGGCGCAGCGCCTGTTCCGCCAGAGCCAGGAACTCGCCGACGTGCAGCGCCACCTGCAGCGCTACCACGCGCTGGTGGTCGCCTTGCGCGAGCAACTGCGCCACATGAATGCCGAAGCGGGCGGCGACGATCCCCGGCTGCTCGCACTGCAACGCCAGCTGAACGACGGGCTGGCGCGGGCGCTGGCCACTGAACCGGTCGATGTGCTGGATGTGATGGACGACATGCTCAAGGTGGTTTCGGCGCAGGTCACGCTGCGCCCCAGCGGACACCAGTTTTCGGTCGAAGGGCGTGAAACGCTGCTTCAGGCCGGCATGCGCGCCGGTCTGAAGCTCAACTACGGTTGCGGCAACGGCACGTGCGGCATGTGCAAGGTGCGCGTGACCGCGGGTGACGTGGCGCGCACCATGGCCACCGACTACCCGCTGAGCGAGAACGAGAAGTCGCAGGGCTACGTGCTGGCCTGTGCGCACACGGCGGGCAGCAGCGAGCTCACGCTGGAGACGCTGGAAGCCAGCGGCCCGGCCGACATTCCGCAGCAGCAGATCGTGACCACCGTGCGCGCATTGCGAGCGCTGGCGCCCGACACGATGCTGCTGCACCTGCAGACGCCGCGCAGCCACCGGCTGCGCTTCCTGGCCGGCCAGTGGGTCACGCTGGGGCTGGCCGAAGGCGAGGACGTTCACGCCCAGCATTCGATCGCCAGCTGCCCCTGCGACGACCGCAACCTGCAGTTCTTCATTCCGCGCAGCGCCGAGGATCCGCTGGCCGCGCGGCTGTTCGGCGGCAGCGTCAAGCCCGGCGATGCCGTCACCGTGTGGGGGCCGGGCGGCGACTTCGTACTCATCGAAGACCCGCACCCGCTGGTCTTCGCGGTCTGCGACACCGGCTTCGCGCCGGCGAAGAGCCTCATCGAACACGCCTTGTCGCTGGACGCCGCACCGTCGATCAGCCTGTTCTGGCTGGCCACGCGCCCCGACGGGCACTTCATGGCCAATCAGTGCCGTGCCTGGTCGGAAGCGCTGGACCCGTTCGAATACACGCTGTCGACGCACGACGACGCTGCCACCGGCGCCAGCCAGATGGCGGCGGCGATCCGGGCCGACCTGTTCGACATCGACTGCGCCTTCTATATTGCCGGCCCGGCGGCCTTCGTGCGGACGCTGCGTGCCGAGCTCGCGGCGGCCGGCGTGCCGGCGGTGCAGATGCATACGGAGGTGATCGAATGAGTGGTTCCTGCCAGGGCGCGGCCGCGGTGCCTGCGGACGCACCGATATCCGCCGCCGAAGGCGATGCCGGCGCCTGCAGCGGCGCCGAATCCTTTGCGCTGCGTGTGCTCGGCGACGACATGGCACCCGAGTTCAACGAGGGCGAGATCATCATCATCGAACCCGACGGCGCGCTCAAGCACGGGTCCTACGTGCTGGCGCAACTGGCCGGCGAGTGGATCTTCCGCCAGCTGCGCCAGGGCGGTGACGGCTGGGCACTGCACGCGCTCAACCCGGCGCGCAGCGACCTGCCCGTGCTGCCGCTGCCCGACCTGGCGGCGGTGCGCGGCGTCATCATCCAGAAAGCGGTGCCCGGGCGCCGCCGTCTCAGCAAGTTCTACGTTTGAGAGCCGTTGAAACCCACGATGCCTTACTACGTCTTTGCCGTCAAACCGTTGGGGCTGCTGCAGAAGCTGGCCGAATTCGACGCCTTCAAGGACGCGTCGGCGCATGCCAAGGCGCTGCGCGCGGCGCAGCCGCCCGACGCCGTGGTGCGCGTGAAGGTCATGTTCGCCGACAACCAGCTCGCCGCCGAAGACCAGCTGAGCCAGGTGCGCGAAGCCGGACCCACGGGCGACGAGTAGCGCCGGCCGCGCTGTGGAAGAGCCACCGCCGGCCCCCCTGTGCTGCGACAGCGACCAGGCCTGCGTCTTCGCCAAGGCGCTGCTGTCGCACACGGCCGTGTGCGAACTCGCGCAGCGTCGCGCGGTGGCCGAGCGCGTGCTGGTGGAA
>JAABPT010000470.1 GCA_011391855.1 Burkholderiales bacterium | reverse complement strand
GCCTGCGGCTTGCCGCTGCTGCCCATCAGGAAGCTCACCTTGGGGTAGTCCTTGGCCACCTTGCGCGCGGCGGTCTCCACGGCGAAGGACTCGCCCACGATCAGCGTGTGGCCGCCCTCGGCGTACTGGCGCATAACGCGCTCGTAGTCGGCATTGGCGACGTTTTCGCTGAACACGTATTCCACCTCGCCGCGCGCCACGGCGGCCTTCAGCGCCTTGTCGATGCGGCTGACCCACTGCTGCTCCACCGGCACGGTGTAGATGGCGGCCACCTTGAGCTTGGCCTGCGCGAAGGCGGGCAGGGTCAGCACGGCCAGGGCGGCGGTGGCAAGGGCGGCGCTCAAGGCCGTGCGGCGGGTCGGGGTCATGCGGGCTCCTCGAATGGGGTGAAGGACGCCAATGATCATGCAAGACGCGTTCCAAGGGCAGCGGGCCGCGCACGGGTTGAAGTGTCAATATCTTTTGACATTTAAGAATGTCTATATAAATTGACACAAGACAAGGATGGCCGGCCCCGGGCCCGCTACGGTGGACCCCTTCGGCACCCACACCCGCCCACCAGGAGCCTGTCCATGCGCATTCTGCTGATGCACCCCAACTACCACTCCGGCGGTGCCGAGATCGCCGGCAACTGGCCGCCGGCCTGGGTGGCGTATCTCACGGGCTACCTGAAGGCCGCGGGCTACACCGACGTGCACTTCGTCGACGCCATGACGCACCACCTGAGCGACGAGCAGGTGCGCGCGCGCATCGAAGAGCTGCAACCCGACGTGGTGGGCTGCACCGCCATCACGCCCGCCATCTACAAGGCCGAGGGGCTGCTGCAGATCGCCAAGCAGGTGAACCCGGCCATCGTCACCGTGCTCGGCGGCATCCACGGCACCTTCATGTACCCGCAGGTGCTGAAGGAAGCGCCCTGGATCGACGCGGTGGTGCGCGGCGAAGGTGAGCAGGTGTTCCTGAACTTGGTGAGCGCCATCGACGACGGCAGCTTCGGCCGCGACCGTGGCTGCGTGCGTGGCATCGCCTATCTGGCCGACGGCAAGGTGGTGGCCACGGCGGCCGAGCCGTCCATCAAGGACCTGGACCGCATCACGCCCGACTGGAGCATTCTGGAGTGGGACAAGTACACCTACATCCCGATGAACCGGCGCGTGGCGATCCCCAATTTCGCGCGCGGCTGCCCCTTCACCTGCAGCTTCTGCAGCCAGTGGAAATTCTGGCGCGACTACCGCATCCGCGACCCGAAGAAGGTGGTCGACGAGATCGAGACCCTGGTCAAGGACCACGGCGTGGGCTTCTTCATCCTGGCCGACGAGGAGCCCACCATCCACCGCAAGAAGTTCATCGCCTTCTGCGAGGAGCTCATCGAACGCAAGCTCGACGTGCTGTGGGGCATCAATACGCGTGTCACCGACATCCTGCGCGACGAACAGCTGCTGCCCATGTTCCGCAAGGCGGGCCTGGTGCACGTGAGCCTGGGCACCGAGGCGGCGGCGCAGTTGAAGCTGGACCGCTTCAACAAGGAAACCACGATCGAGCAGAACAAGAAGGCCATCCGGCTGCTGCGCGAGGCGGGCATCGTGAGCGAGGCGCAGTTCATCGTGGGCCTGGAAAACGAGACCGCCGAGACGCTGGAAGAAACCTACCGCATGGCGCGCGACTGGAACCCCGACATGGCCAACTGGGCCATGTACACGCCCTGGCCGTTCAGCGACCTGTTCCAGGAGCTCGGCGACAAGGTCGAGGTCTTCGACTTCGAGAAATACAACTTCGTCACCCCGATCATGAAGCCCGACGCGATGGACCGCGCCGAGCTGCTGGACCGGGTGATGCACAACTACCGGCGCTTCTTCTTCAACAAGGCCTTTTTCCAGTACCCCTGGACACGCGACAAGGGCCGCCGCAGCTACCTGCTGGGCTGCCTGAAGGCCTTTGCCAAGAGCGGCTTCCAGCGCACCTTCTACGACCTGGGCCGCGTCGGCTACAAGGGCCCGCAGAGCAAGAAGAGCGTGGACTTCGGCTTCGACGCCAGCCGCACCTACGAGCGGCCCAGCGCCGCGGCGCTGGCCGAGGCCGACGCCGGCTGGATCACCATGCACGGGCCGAAGATCGAGCACAAGCGGCGCCAGGGCGAGCTCAACGCCGCGCTGGCCTGCGGCAGTGGCGAGCCCCTGGAGGCCCAACCCGTTGTAGCCATGGCCTGCGGCGGAGGGCGCGAGCAGCTCAGCGAAGAGGCCGAGGCGCGGGTCTGAACAACGCGTCAAGCGTGCAAGCCGCAGGGGCCGCCATGCCAGCGCCGGGCCGCATCGGGCCCAACGCCATCACCCGCGTGGCCGAGGTGCTGCCGGTGCGGGTGGGCCGCACCGTCACGGCGCAGGTCTTCGAACGCGCCGGTCTCGCGCGTTACCTGCGCGAGCCGCCGCAGGCCATGGTCGACGAGACCGAGGTGCGCCGCCTGCACGGCGTGCTGCGCGAGGCCCTGGGCGACGCCGAAGCACGCGCCGTGGCACGCGCCGCCGGCACGCGCACGGCCGACTACCTGCTGGCGCACCGCATTCCGCGCCCCGTGCAGCGGCTGTTGAAAGTGCTGCCGGCGCCGCTGGCGGCACGCGTGCTGCTGGCGGCCATTGGCCGCCATGCCTGGACCTTTGCCGGCAGCGGCCACTTCAGCGCGCGTTGCGCTTGGCGACAGGGGCCGCCGGTGGTACTGACGATCCGTGGCAACCCGCTGTGCAAGGACCTGGCCACGGCGGCGCCGGCCTGCGACTACTACGCCGCCACCTTCGAACGACTGTTCTGCGTTTTGGTGCAGCCGCGTTCACAGGTGCTGGAAGTGGCCTGCGAGGCCTGCGGCGACCCGGAGTGCCGGTTCGAGATCGACTGGCAGCGGGGGTAGAAACCCGGCGTCCCGCGCGGTGTTGCGGGTGGTGGTGCGGGCGGCACGGTGAGCGGTAGCGCGCGCCTAGAATCCGCGACTGAGAGCCTGACCCCGGCGTGGGCCCACCGCGTGGCGGCGGCAGGCGGCCCCACCCATCGCAGCCGGCCTGTTCCGCAGCCGCAGCCGCCCGACCCCGCGCCATGACCACCACCGCACTCACCGCCTTGTCGCCGCTGGACGGCCGTTATGCCGCCAAGGTGGCGGCGCTGCGCCCGCTGCTGTCGGAATACGGCCTCATGCACCGCCGCGTTCAGGTGGAGGTGGAATGGTTCATTGCGCTTTCGGACGCCGGCTTCGCCGAATTCAAGCCGCTGTCCGAAGCCTCTCGCGGGCTGCTGCGCGGCTTCGTCGTGCGTTTCTCGGAAGCCGACGCGCAGGCCATCAAGGACATCGAGAAGACCACCAACCACGACGTGAAGGCGGTGGAGTACTGGCTGAAGTCGCGCTTCGAGGGCCAACCCGAACTGCAGGCCGCTGGTGAATTCGTGCACTTCGCGTGCACCAGCGAGGACATCAACAACACCAGCCACGCGCTGATGTTGAAGGCCGCGCGCGACACCGTCATGCTGCCGGCGCTGGACCGCCTGCTGGCCAAGCTCACTCAGATGGCGCACGCGCTGGCCGCCGTGCCCATGCTCAGCCGCACCCACGGCCAGACCGCCAGCCCCACCACGGTGGGCAAGGAAGTGGCCAACGTGGCGGCGCGGCTGGCCACGGCGCGCACGCGCATCGCCGCGGTGCCGCTGCTGGCCAAGATGAACGGTGCGGTGGGCAACTTCAACGCGCACCTCGCGGCCTATCCGGGTTTCGACTGGGAGGCCTTCAGCCGCCGCGTCGTCGAAGAGCGGCTGGGCCTGAGCTTCAACCCGTACACGATCCAGATCGAGCCGCACGACTACATGGCCGAGCTGTTCGACGCCCAGGCGCGCGCCAACACCTTGCTCATCGACTGGGCGCGCGACGTCTGGGGCTATGTCTCACTGGGCTATTTCAAGCAGCGCGTGAAGAAGGGTGAGGTCGGCTCCAGCACCATGCCGCACAAGGTCAACCCGATCGACTTCGAGAACGCCGAGGGCAATTTCGGGCTGGCCAATGCGCTGCTCGGTCACATGAGCCACAAGCTGCCCATCAGCCGCTGGCAGCGCGACCTGACCGACAGCACCGTGCTGCGCAACATGGGCGTGGCGCTGGGCTACGCGCTGCTGGCCAACGACAGCCTGTTGCGCGGGCTGGACAAGCTGGAGGTCAACGAAGCCGCGCTCGCCGCCGACCTGGACGCCGCCTGGGAGGTGCTGGCCGAGCCGGTGCAGACGGTGATGCGCCGCCACGGCCTGCCCGACCCGTACCAGCAGCTCAAGGACTTCACCCAGGGCAAGCCCATCACGCGCGAATTGATGCAGGGCTTCATTGCCGCGCTGCCGCTGCCCGCAGACGACAAGCAGCGCCTGCTGGACATGACACCCGCCAGCTACACCGGCCTGGCCGAGCCGCTGGCGCGGAGGTGGTCTTGAGCTTCCGCGACCAGCTGGTGGCGGCGCAGGCGCGCAACGCCTCGATGCTGTGCGTGGGCCTGGACCCGGAGCCAGCGAAATTTCCGCAGCCCTGGCGCGGCGACCCGGCGCGCATCTTCGACTTCTGCTCGGCAATAGTCGACGCTACGCACGACCTGGTGTGCGCCTTCAAGCCACAGATCGCCTACTTCGCCGCCCAGCGCGCGGAAGACCAGCTGGAACGGCTGATCGCCTTCATCCACACCCACGCGCCCGGCGTGCCCGTGATCCTGGACGCCAAGCGCGGCGATATCGGCGCCACCGCCGAGCAGTACGCGCGCGAAGTCTTCGACCGCTACCGGGCCGACGCGGTGACGCTGTCGCCGTTCATGGGCTTCGACTCCATCGAGCCCTACATGCGCCATGGAGGCAAGGGCCTGATCCTGCTCTGCCGCACCTCCAACCCCGGCGGCAGCGACCTGCAGGCGCAGCGGCTGGCGGCCAGCGAAGGGGGCGGCGAAGAGCTGCTTTACGAACGCATCGCCCGCCTGGCAGCGGGCGAATGGAACCGCGGCGGTCAGCTCGGCCTGGTGGTCGGCGCTACCTACCCCGCCGAGGTGGCGCGCGTGCGCGAACTTGCACCCACGCTGCCGCTGCTGATTCCCGGCATTGGCGCCCAGGGCGGCGACGCCGCCGCCACCGTGCGCGCCGGCTGGCGGCCGGGTGCGCCCATCATCGTGAGCTCGTCGCGTGCCGTGCTCTATGCCAGCGCCGGCGAGGATTTCGCCGCCGCGGCGCGCCGGGTGGCGCTGGCCACGCGCGACGAACTGCAGCGGGCGCGTCCCGCACACTGAAGCCACGATGGAAACCGCTCCGCTGAGCACGCTGGACACCCGCCCGATCCCGGCGCCGCACGGCGGGCAGCACCGCCCGGCGTTGTTGCGGCAGATGACGCGGTCGATCCTGGTCGTCACCTCGGTGGCCTGCGCCGCCGCCGCCGGGCTCTTCTTCAGCGGAATCTGGGTGGCCGGCATCAACCAGATGCTGGGCGCGCTCTATGCGCTGCTCGCTGTGGGCTCGGCGCTGGCCGCACGGCTGCCCGACGTTTGGCTGCCGCGTGCACTGGCGGCCTCGCTGTGGGCGGTCACGCTGGCCATTGCCGGCACCACCTTCAAGCTCGACTGGGGCCTGGCGGCGCCCGGGCTGGCGGTGCTGGGGCTGATGGTCTGCGTGCTGTGCGCGGCGGCCGGCTGGCGCGCCGGCACCGGGCTGGCCGCGGTGGCAGCGCTTTCGGTGCTGGGCGTGGCCTGGACGGCACCGCCGCAGGCCGCGCTGGGCGTCCTGCCCTCGCCGGTGTTCCAGCTCGTGGTGCACTTCATCGGCATCGGTTCCGGTCTCGCCGCGGGGGTGCTCATCTCGCAGGTGGTGGCGCGCTACATGCGCGCCGCGCAAGACCGCGAACAGCGTTTCCGCCGCCTGCTGGCGCTGGCGGCAGACGCCTACTGGGAGATCGACGCCGATCACCGCCTGGTGGCCGCCACCGGTCACAACGGCGAGACCAACGTGCTCACCTCGGCCACCGGGCTGGGTGCCGTGCCCTGGGACCTGCCCAATTTCGGCTGCGAGGGCGAGACGCTGGACCAGTTGCAGGCCGACCTGGGTTCCCGCGTGCCGTTCCGCGACCTGCCGGTGCGCTGGGTGCAGGACGACGGCAGCGCGCGCAGCTACCTGGTGAGCGGCGAGCCACGTTTCAGCGATCGCGGCGTGTTCAAGGGCTATTGGGGCGTGGCGCGCGACATCACCGAGGTCGACGCCGCACGCGCCGCGCTGGCCGCCACCGAGACACGCTACCAGGAACTGTTCACGCGCATCCCCACGCCGCTGGTGCTGCACCGGGACGGCCGCGTCATCGACGCCAACCCGTCGGCGGTGGCCATGTTCGGCCACCCCGACCTGACCTCCATGCTGGGCACCGACCTCTTTGCCAGCTACGAAAGCGGCGACTCGCGCGAGCGTGCGCGGCGCCGCGTCGAGCAACTGCAGGACCAGCCGCTGGGCACCGCGCTGCCCGTGACCGACTACCGGCTGCAGGTGCGCGGGCGCCGCATCGCCGTGCGCGCCACCGGCGTGCGCGTCGACGCCGAGGGCGGACCGGCGCTGCTGGCGATCTTCGTCGACGAGTCCGATCGCCTGGCCGCCGAGCAGGCCGTGCGCCGCTCCGAAGCCCTGCTGTCGCACCTGGTGGCCACCAGCCCCGACCTGATCACGCTCACCGACCTGGCCAGCGGCCGCTACGCCATGGTCAACCACACCTTCGAGCGCGTCATCGGCTGGACGGCGGCCGAAGCGGTGGGCCGCACCAGCACCGAGCTGGGCGTGTGGGCCAGCAGCGAGGACCGCGAGCGCTTCATCGCCACCATGCGCGAGCAGGGCAAAGCCACCGACCTGCCCACGCGCTTCGTCACCAAGGGCGGCGCCACCATCTCGATGCTGGTCTCGGCGGCGCGCTTCGCGATGGACCGGCGCGACTACATGGTGATCAACGCGCGCGACGTCAGCGAAAGCGAGCGCGACCGCCTGGAGCGCGCAGCGATCCTGGCCAATGCCTCGATCGGCATCGCCGTGACCCGCGAGCGCCGCTTCGTGCTGGCGAATCGCCACTTCGAACAAATCTACGGCTGGGAACCCGGCGGCATGATCGGCCAGCCCGGGCAGGCGGTTTGGCTCAGCGACAACGACTACGCCGACGTGCGCCAACTCGTCGGCCCGGCGCTGGCCCGCGGCGAAGCGGTGGAACTGGAACGGCGCGGCCGGCGCAAGGACGGCAGCACCTTCCTGGCGCGCGTGCGCGGCCGCGCCATCGACCCCGATCGCCCGGCCGAAGGCGGCACGGTGTGGATCGTGGAGGACGTGACCGAACGGCGCCAGTTCGAACTGGCGCTGGCCCGCGCGCGCGACGACGCCGAGGCCGCCAGCCGCGCCAAGAGCGCCTTCCTGGCCAATACCAGCCACGAACTGCGCACGCCGCTGAACGGCATGATCGGGCTGGCTCGGCTGGCGCGGTCGCCCGACACGCCCGAGCCGCAGCGGCTGCAGTACCTGGACCAGATCGGCGAGAGCGCGCAGTCGCTGGCCAGCATCATTTCCGACATCCTGGACCTGTCCAAGATCGAAGCCGGCAAGCTGCAGATCGAGGCCACGGTGTTCGACCTGGGCGAGTTGCTGCGCACGCTGCAGCGCAGCTACGCCACGCTGGCCGTGGCCTGCGGGCTGGAACTGCGGTTCGACCTGTCGGACGGTGTGGAAGGCGCCGTCAGCGGCGACGCCATGCGCGTGCGCCAGATCGTCACCAATTTCCTCAGCAACGCGATCAAGTTCACCGGCGCCGGGCACGTGCACCTGGCAGCGCGCCGCCTGGGCGGGCCCGACGCGGCGCGCGTGCGCTTCGAGGTCGCCGACACCGGCCCGGGCATCGACGAGGCGACGCGCGCGCGGCTGTTCGTTCCCTTCACCCAGGCCGACCAGTCGACGACGCGACGCTACGGCGGCACGGGCCTGGGGCTTTCGATCTGCCGCGAGCTGGCCACGCTGATGGGCGGCGAGGTGGGCGTGGACAGCCAGCCCGGCCACGGCAGCACCTTCTGGGCCGAGCTGCCACTGCCGCGTGCCGCGGCGCTGCCCCAGCCCGCGCTGCCCGCCAACGCGCGGGCATTGGAAGGCGCGCGCGTGCTGATGGTCGAAGACAACCCGGTGAACATGATGATCGCCGTGGCCATGCTGGAACGCTGGGGCGTGGACGTGATGCAGGCCCACGACGGCCGCGAGGCCGTGGCCGAGGTGCATGTGGCGGCCGCCGCCGGCCGCCCCTTCGACGCCGTGCTGATGGACGTGCAAATGCCGGTGATGAGCGGCCACGAGGCCACGCGCGTGCTGCGCGCCAGCATGGCCGGGCGCCAGCTGCCGATCATCGCGCTCACCGCCGCGGCGCTGGTGAGCGAACGCGACGAGGCGCTGGCCGCCGGCATGAACGACTTCCTGACCAAGCCCATCGACGCCGAAAAGCTGCTCGCCACGCTGGTGCGCTGGCGACACCATGCCAGCGAAGCGGCGACCTGAAACCATCGCACGCCGCGCGCACCGGCGTCTTCAAGGCCGGCGCTTGAGCAAGCTCAGTTCGTTGCGGCCGTCCTCGGTGACGCGGTAGCTCAGCTGGTCGACCAGCCTGCGCACGAGGAACAGGCCGTAGCCGCCCGGTTCGTCCCGTTGCAGTGGCGCAATGGGCGGCGGCGAGTCGTCTCCCCGCGTCGGGTCGAAGAGGGGCGCGTCGTCGTTGATCCTGACGGTGCAGGCTTCACGGCTGGCGACGATCTCGACCGCTATCCTTCCTGGCCGGCCTCGAAAACCGTGCTCCACGACATTCGAGACCGCCTCGTCGACAGCCAGCACCAGTTCGCCCGTCGCTGCGGGAGAAAAGCCGATGGCCTGCAGCTGGGTTTCAACGAAACCCCTGACTCGCCCGAGATGGTCCACCGAGGGTTCGATCTCGATGCGGTGTCGGCTGCTGCCTGCCCCCGCCATGTGCCGCCACCGGGTCAGAAACTCTGCACGGCCTGGTCGTAGGAGGAATGGATCTCGAAGAACTGGTCGAAGCCCAGGGTTTTCAGGACACGTGCCACCGCCTCCGAAGGGTTCAGCAGCTTTACTTGCCCACCGCCCGTCGAAGCCTTCAGCTTGTTCGAGATCCCGTGCATTGCGCGCAGTCCCGCACTGCCCATGAAGTGGATGTCGCTGAGGTCGAGCAGGATATTCCGTGCTCCTGCGGCAATGAGCGAGCCGGCCTGGGTATCGAGATCCGGATAGGTCTTGGAGTCCAGGTCGCCAGAAAGCCGGAGCACGGTTACAGGTACCCGGGAGTGGACTTCCGCGGTGGTGATGGTCAGGGCATTGCTCATGTCAAGAGTCTCCTCTGTGGTTGTGAAAGAACGATTGAACGCGGCAACGGCCTGGCCGCTAGACCGCGGGTGACACTACCCCGGGTTGCCGAAATGCGCCGATCATCGTGATGTCGTCGTAGCGGTCGACGCCCCCGACGAATTCATCAATGGTCAGGAAAAACCTCTGCAGGCTGCCGGGATCGGCCGCAGCGCCATCGCGCAGCAGTGCGAACAGTCGTTGCTCCGAGAATGCCTCGCCGGCACCGTTCTGGGCGTCCGTCGCGCCGTCGGTGTAGCCGAAGAGAAATTCTCCGGGCCAGACAGTGATCCGGCCGACGCCGTATTCCGCGCCTTCGAACAGGCCGATCACCGGGCCCGTGGGCGGCAGCTCCAGCCGGATGCCGCTGGCGTCGGCGACCAGCAGCGGTTCGTGCCCGGCGTTGACATAGGTCAGGGTTCCGGTGTCGGGGGCCAGCAGACCGAAGAACACCGAAGCAAACATGCTGCTGTCGGCATGCGTGGTGGCGATGTACTCGTTCGTCGAACGGATGGTGTGCCGCACGGTGCTGGTGGCCACGTCGCTGCCAGCCACCGGTTCGGGCAGCGGGCCGTGCAGCGCCCCAGACCGTATCAGGCTCCGAAACAGTGCCATGAAGAGAGCGGCGCCGACCCCCTTGTCGCAGACATCTCCGATCACGATGCCCAGGCACTGCAGCCTGGGAATGTAGAAGTAGTCGAAGAAGTCGCCGGCCACCTTGCGCGCTGGTTTGAGCATTCCCTGCAGTTGCCAGCCGTCGAGTTCCGGAATCCTGCCCGGCAGGAAGCTCAATTGAATCCGCTGCCCGATGTCCAACTCCCGCTCCAGCACCCTGGCCTTCAGGATGCGCTCGAACTTCTCTCCGATGATCTGGGTTTCACGCCGGCACAACGCCTCGATGATGGACTTGGCGACATCGGCCTTCGAGGCGACGATCGAAAAGATCGCCTCGTGCTCGAGCTTGAGCAACTCGCTGTCGCGCTCGGCAATCACGGAAGCCGTTCGCGACTCCGCCGATAGAGCGGCGACTTCGCCGAAGACCTGTCCCCGTTCGAGACGTGCAATGACGACGTCGCCGATGTGCACCCTGACACAGCCCTCGACGACGACATACATGGCGCTGCCGAGCTCACCCTTGACGAACAAGACCTGATCCGTCGACAGACTCACTTCCTGTGCCAGACGAGCGAAGTCGATGATCGTCTCTTCAGAAACAGCAGAGAAGAAATCGCTGCTTCTGAGCAACGAACCAATCTGGTCCAGAGTTAATGCCACAAGGGGGTCCGCAAAGGTAGGCTCATCATGAAACGGCAGTCCGGCAGCGACTAAACCCCGCCGCGGCACACCCGACTGCAAGCGCATCGACCGACTGACCACGCAAACATTGTGGGCATCTTCCGCCGCCGACTCAATAGACGCGCGGCAGTTTGTGTCGCACGTGCTCGCGGTCGCCATGGTCAAAGTGCCACCACTCGTTGGGGATGCCATGGAAGCCGCCGTGCACCATGGCCTGGGCCAGCCACTGGCGCGCCTGCACCTGGGCCTGGGTGAGCACGCCGCTCGCCAGGTGTTCCTGGTGCAGAGCCGGGTGTGAGCGCGGCGTCATCTCGTCGAAACCACTGCCCATGTCGGCCTCCTGGCCGTCGGGGCCGAGCAGTGTCACGTCCACCGCCATGCCGAAGCTGTGGATCGAACCGCGCCCGGGGTGGGCGAAATAGTGCTGCAGGGGCGTGCCTTCCACGTCCTTCCAGATCGC
>JAABPT010000469.1 GCA_011391855.1 Burkholderiales bacterium | reverse complement strand
GGGTGAAGACGGCCACCGGCTGGAGCACGAAGATCACGGCCAGCAGCACGCACAGCCCGCCCGACCAGTCCTGGGGCGACTACCTGTCCTGCACGCCCCACCACGCCAGCGGCGCCCAGTGGGTGGCCTCGGGTTACACGCTGACGGGCGGCAACTCGCGCCGTCACATCGAACCGCGGTTCGTTCGCTTCCGCATGTGAAACCCGCCGCGCCGTGCGCTGCCGGGCTGGGCGCGCGCCGAACGCTGCTTCGAACGCGGTGATGACGCCGTGCCGCCCGGCTGCTGCACCGGCGTCGCACACCTCGCGCCAGAGTGTCACTTGCCAATGCAGAAGCGCCCGAAGATCTCGCCCAGCAGGTCTTCGGTGCTGAACTGCCCCGTGATCTCGCCCAGGGCCCGGTGCGCCAGCCGCAGTTCCTCGGCCAGCAGCTCCAGTGCCGTGTCGCGAGCCGCCGCGTGCTGCTGCGCCGCGCGCACGTGGCCAAGCGTCCGGTGCAGCGCCTGCACGTGCCGCGTGCGGGCGATGAACAGGCCTTCGGGCGCCGCCTGCCAGCCGGCGATTCGCAGCAGCGCGTGCCGCAGTTCGTCCAGGCCCTGGCCGGTGCGCGCCGAAATCAGCAAGCCCGGCGTCGAGCGTTCGGCACTTGCCGCTGGAACCTGTGCCGTCAACCCGGCCGAAGCCGCGCGCTCCGCCGCGCCCGCCAGGTCGGCCTTGTTGTAGACCTGCAGCACCGGCACGCCCTCCGGCAGCCGCACAGCGATTTCGGCCTCGGCTGCCGCCGCATCCGCGTCACCCAGGCGCGCCAGGTCGTGCAGGAACAGCACCGCATCGGCCTGCCCAATGGCTTCCCAGCTGCGCCCGATGCCGATGCGTTCCACCTCGTCGGCGGCGTCGCTGCGCAGCCCGGCGGTGTCGATCACATGCAGCGGCACACCCTCGATCTGGATCGTTTCGCTGACCCGGTCGCGTGTGGTGCCGGGGATCGGCGTGACGATCGCCAGTTCGGCCCCGGCCAGCGCATTGAGCAGTGAGCTCTTGCCCACGTTGGGCTGACCGGCAATCACCACGCGCAGGCCTTCGCGCAACAGAGCGCCCTGTCTGGCGCGTGTAAGTGCTTGCTCCAGCGTCGCTTCGATGGCGTTGAGCTGCGTCCGCGCACCGGCCTGTTCCAGGAAGTCGATCTCCTCTTCGGGAAAGTCCAGCGTGGCTTCCACCAGCATGCGCAGCTGCACGATGCGTTCGGCCAGCGCCGCCACAGCGGCCGAGAAGTCGCCGGACAGCGAGCGCGCCGCCGAGCGCGCCGCCGCTTCGGTGCTGGCGTCGATGAGGTCGGCCACGGCCTCGGCCTGCGCCAGGTCGAGCTTGTCGTTGAGGAAGGCACGCTCGGTGAATTCGCCCGGCTCGGCCAGGCGCAGCCCGGGCTGGGCATGCAGGCAGCGTGCCAGCAGCAGTTGAAGCAGCACCGGGCCGCCATGCGCCTGCAGCTCGAGCACGTCTTCGCCAGTGTAGGAATGCGGGGCCGGGAAGTGGATCGCCAGGCCGCGGTCCAGCGGCTGGCCGTCGTCGCCCATGAAGGGCAGCAGCGTGGCCTGGCGCGGCGCCAGCGTGCGCCCGCAGACGGCCTGGATCAGCGCACAGAGGTCGCGCCCCGAGGCGCGCACGATGCCCACCGCGCCGCGGCCGGGCGCCGTGGCCACGGCCACGATGGGGTCACGGTGGCGACCGGGCAAAGGCCCGGCGGTGAGCGGTTCGGCGCGCATCTTGTGTTCATTCTGGCGCGCCGGCCCAAAAAATGGCGCGGGTGGAGCGGAGCGCCGCCCCGAAGGACTTTGCGCCTGGACCTCCTGAGCCGGCTCTTGGAAAGCCGGGTCGCCCGCATGCTGTCATCGTCGGCTCTTCCGGGGCGCTTCTCAACCCCCATCCAGGGGGCCACCACGGGGCCGGCGTGAAGGGTTGCGCAGGCCGCGCGGCTATTTGCCCAGCACGCCGAGCTGCTTGTTGATGAACCATTGCTGAGCGATCGACAAGATGTTGTTCGTCAGCCAGTACAGCACCAGTCCGGCAGGGAAGAAGAAGAACATGAAGCCGAAAGCCAGCGGCATGAACCACATCAGCTTGGCCTGCATGGGGTCGGGCGGCGTCGGGTTCAGCCAGACCTGGAACAGCGAGGAAGCCGTCATCAGCACCGGCAGGATGAACCACGGATCCTGCGCCGAGAGGTCGGTGATCCAGCCGATCCACGGCGCATTGCGCATCTCCACGCTGCTCAGCAGCACCCAGTACAGGGCGATGAAGAACGGCATCTGCACCAGGATCGGCAGGCAGCCGCCGAGCGGATTGACCTTTTCCTCGCGGTAGATGCGCATCATTTCCTGCTGCATCTGCTGCGGCTTGTCCTTGTAGCGCTCGCGCAGTTCGGTCACCTTGGGCGCCACGGCCTTCATCTTGGCCATGCTGCGGTAGGCGCTGGCGTTGAGCCAGTAGAAGGCGATCTTCAGCAGCACCACCAGCGCCACGATGGCCCAACCCCAGTTGCCGATGAAGCCGTGCAGCTTGTCCAGCAGCCAGAACAGCGGCTTGGAGAGCACCGTGAACCAGCCGTAGTCCTTCACCAGGTCCAGCCCGGGCGCCAGCGCGGCGAGCTTGTTCTCTTCCTGCGGACCGGCAAAGAGCGTGGCCTCGTGGCTGGCGCTGGCGCCCGGCGCCAGTTCACCCAGCGGCAGCACCATGGCCACCGTGAAGTGGTTGTCGGCCACCTTGGCGGTGCGGAATTCGCGTGGGCCGGCCGCCGGCACCAGCCAGGCCGAGGCGAAATAGTGCTGCACCATGCCCACCCAGCCGTCGTTGCCGCTCTTGGCGTGGCCGGCGCTGCCCGAGGCGATGTCCTTGAAGTCGATCTTCTGGAACTTGCTGGCGTCGGTGTAGACCGCCGGGCCGGTGAAGGTGAAGTAGAAGCTGGACTCGCCTTCGGGCGGGTTGCCGTCGCGCGCCAGCTGCAGGTACAGCTGGGGCGTGACCGGCGCCGCCAAGCCGTTGCTGAATTCGTGCTTGACGGCAATGGTGTATTCGCCGCGCTTGAAGGTGTAGGTCTTGGCCAGTGTCACGCCGTCGGCACCGGCTGTCTCGAAACGCAGCGAAACCGCCTGTGCACCCGGCGCGAGCGTGCGTTCGCCGGCCACCACGTTCATCGGCGTCAGGTGGTTGGGCAGCGCCACCCCGCCCTGGCTGGTGATGAGCCCGGTCTGCGCCACGTACAAGCGCTTGGCGCTCTGGTCGAGCAGCATCACGTTGCGGCTGGCGTCGCCGTGCTCGCGGTAGCCGAGCAGTTCCAGCTGCACCAGCGAACCGCCCTGGGTGCTGAAGGTGGCCTTGACGACATCGGTGGTCACGGTGACCAATTC
Source organism: Burkholderiales bacterium (assembly GCA_011391855.1). Classification (GTDB taxonomy): domain Bacteria; phylum Pseudomonadota; class Gammaproteobacteria; order Burkholderiales; family Burkholderiaceae_C; genus Rubrivivax. Next base: position 7,778 of record JAABPT010000469.1, on the reverse strand, counting down.
ACCCGACGGGGTGGCCGGCGCGGGTGTGGGCAGCGTGGCCACGGCGCTCGGCGTCACACCGGCGGGCGTGGGAACGGCCGCCGGCGCAGGCACGCCGGCCGCGGCCGACGACGGCGCGGCCGGATCGGCCCCGGCACTGGCCGCCGGCCGTGACGAACCGCCGAAAATCGACGCCTGCCCGGTGTGCTTATTCCAGGCGTCCCAGATCAGGACGAGCGACATCGTGAACACCACCCACAGCAGGGTGCGGCGTATATCGGTCATGGCAGGTTCCGGGTCGGCGGGCGGGTTTCGGCCGCCGCAGGGTCAGGGGTCGTCGGGTGCGGATCGGAGCCGGCAGGCAGCCCCAGGCGGGTGAACAGACCGGCCGCAGGATGAGGAAATCGCTCGGGCACCGGATCACAGCCTCCGTCGCACCAGGGCTGGCAGCGCAGCAGGCGCCAGCCGCTCAGCACCGTGCCCCCGAGCGCACCGTGCCGCTGCAGGGCCTCGATGGCGTAAGCCGAGCAGGTGGGCTCGAACCGGCAGGCGCTGCCCAGCCACGGCTTCAGCAGCAAGCGATAGCCGCGCACCAGCAGGAGCAGAAATTGTTGAGGCAGCCGCAGCAGCCAACTCATCGCGATGTGAAAACTCATGGGCCAGACCGTTTCAAGCGGCTGCGCCGACCAGCAGGCGGTCGAGCTCTGTGCGCGCCGCTGCAGCCAGCAGCACCGAGCGCGCCGAAACGAATTCGGTCGCTGAAAATGGCGCCCGCAAGCGCACCAACCACATGCCACCGGACAACGACGCCGCGTGGCGGTCGAAGGCAGCGCGGATCTGGCGCTTGAGCAGGGTGCGCGTCACGGCTCGCCGGGCATGGCGCTTGGGGACCACGCAGCCCAGCCAAAGACCGCTTGGCGCGACCGAACAGGCCAAGTCATCCACAGGCTGGGAACAAGTCGGTTCAACACCTGTGGATAACTCATTTCCTGCAGCGTTGTCCCGGCGAAATTTGCGGTCCTGCGGCCCGTTGGGCACATGGTGCAAGGCGAAGTGAGCACTTCGCCTCAGCGAACGGGTCGCGAGCACGTGTTCGAAATCGGCTTTGTGGACAAGGCGGCCCACCACGGCGAACCGGGCCGCCCCGGGCACGCGATCGTGGGCCAGCGCGGGCGTCAGACAGCCAGTCGCTTGCGGCCCTTGGCACGCCGCGCATTGATGACCGCGCGGCCACCACGTGTCTTCATGCGCACGAGAAACCCGTGCGTGCGGGCGCGGCGGATCTTGCTGGGTTGGTAGGTGCGCTTCATGGCAAATCCTCGATGGGTAAGGGGGCGGTTGAATGGGCCGGCAGGACCCTGAAGTCCTGCGATGTGGGCCCGGACAGTGCCGTCGCGGCTTGGGCCGTTCCAGCTGCCGAGCCCTGAACCTCGCCGGGCGCGGCAGGCCTTGTCGACATGCCTGACCGTGGGACTGCCGTACGGCTGACCCAAGGACAACGGCCGGCTCAAAAGCCTCTGAATCGACTCCCGCCGGGCGAAAAAGTGGCCGCCAAGCAGAATTCGGAAAACCCGCGATTACAGCAAAAAATTCCTTTTCGGTCAAACACTTGCACCACAAGTCCGTGCGCCTGACGGGCTTGACGGCGGCGTCGAATGTGTGGATAACTGCGATCCGCCGAGCGCAAACCCGCACCTTCCGGCGGCTCCCAAAAGAAGATGTCCACAATGAGCCTCGACCTGTGGCAACGCGGTTGCGAACGCCTCGCTGCCGAGTTGCCTGAACAGCAATTCAATACCTGGATCCGGCCGCTGTCGCCCACGTCAGCACCTACGTCCGCCCCCTCGCCCGCCTGCACCGCCGGGCACGGCGACGGCGATGCACCCGACGTGGTGGCGGTGTGCGTGCCCAACCGTTTCAAGCTGGACTGGATCCGCACCCAGTATGCCGACCGCATCGAATCGGTACTGACCGACCTGGCCGGCAAGCCGGTGCGGCTGGAACTGACGCTGGCGCCGCGCACCGACGCAACCCAGGCAGCGCCAACGGCCGCGGTCGTGCGCGGCGGTGTGACATCGGCGGCCGCCATCGCCGCGGCCGCACTGGACCGCGCCGCCAGCGGTGGCGCCCTCACCGGCAGCGGCGGCACCGTCACCGGACATGCCGTACCGCGTGCCCCCGCGCCAGCCTCCAGCCCGCACCGCCTGAATTCGGCGCTCACCTTCGACACCCTGGTGGCCGGACGCGCCAACCAGATGGCCCGCACCGCTGCGCTGCACGTGGCCGGCGCGCCGGGGGTCATGTACAACCCGCTGTTCATCTACGGCGGCGTGGGCCTGGGCAAGACGCACCTGGTGCACGCCGTGGGCAATGCGCTGCTCAAGGACAAGCCCGACGCCCGGGTGCTGTACCTGCACGCCGAGCAGTTCATCAGCGACGTGGTGCGCAACTACCAGCGCAAGACCTTCGACGAGCTGAAGGCCAAATACCACCACCTGGACCTGCTGCTCATCGACGACGTGCAGTTCTTCGCCGGCAAGGACCGCACGCAGGAGGAGTTCTTCAACGCCTTCGAGGCCCTGCTGGCCAAGCGCGCGCACATCATCATGACCAGCGACACCTACCCCAAGGGCCTGGTCGACATCGACGAACGGCTGAAGAGCCGCTTCGACGCCGGCCTCACCGTGGCCATCGAGCCGCCCGAGCTGGAAATGCGCGTGGCCATCCTCATCCGCAAGGCACTGGCCGAAGGCGCCGAGATGCCCGAGGACGTGGCCTTCTTCATTGCCAAGAACGTGCGGGCCAACGTGCGCGAACTCGAAGGCGCGCTGCGCAAAGTGCTGGCCTACAGCCGCTTCAACCACAAGGACATCAATATCAACCTGGCCCGCGAAGCGCTGAAAGACCTGCTGAGCATCCAGAACCGCCAGGTCGGGGTCGAGAATATCCAGAAGACGGTGGCCGACTTCTACAAGATCAAGGTCGCCGACATGTACAGCAAGAAGCGCCCGGCCAGCATTGCGCGGCCGCGGCAGATCGCCATGTACCTGGCCAAGGACATGACCAAGAAGAGCCTGCCCGAGATCGGTGAACTCTTCGGCGGCCGCGACCACACCACCGTGTTGCACGCGGTGCGCAAGATCACCGCCGAGCGCAGCACCAACCCCGAACTGAACCAGCAGCTGCATGTGCTGGAGCAGACGCTGAAGGGGTGAAGCACGAGCCGCCCGGGAAGTCTGTGGAAAGAACCGGCACAAACACCCTCTTTTCCACAGAGCGCCGCCGCCACCCCGAGTTGTCCCCGTTTGGGGTGCAGCGGCGCCGGGGTCGCACCCACAGGGTTCGCCGCCCCCTAAACCCTTGATGGAAAAGGCGAAAATAACCTTGTCCCCAGAAACCGCGTCGCTCTACTACTGCTACCAAGTTTAAAAAGAGGAAGACATGATCGTTCTCAAGGCCGCACAGGCCCAGGTCCTGGAAGCCCTGCAATCGGTGGCCGGCATCGTGGAGCGGCGGCACACGCTGCCGATCCTGGCCAACGTGCTGCTGCGCAAGAACGGCGACTCGATCGAGTTCACCACCAGCGACCTGGAGATCCAGGTGCGTACCCACGCCACACTGGGCGGCGACGCCGGTCAGATGGCCACCACCGTGGGGGCACGCAAGCTCATCGACATCTTGCGCGCACTGCCCGCCGACCAGGTGGTGACGTTGAGCTCGGCACAGAACAAGCTCACCCTGCAGGGCGGCAAGAGCCGCTTCACGCTGCAGACGCTGCCGGCCGACGACTTTCCGCTGGTCAACGAAAGCGTGGATTTCGGGCCCACCTTCAGCGTGCCGCAGAAGACGCTGCGCGACCTGGTGAACCAGGTGCACTTCGCGATGGCGGTGCACGATATCCGCTACTACCTCAATGGCATTCTGTTCATTGCCGAAGGCCGTACGCTCACGCTGGTGGCCACCGACGGCCACCGCCTCGCACTGGGCCAGGCGCAACTGGCGGCCGAAGTGCCCAGCAAGCAGGAAGTGATCCTGCCGCGCAAGACCGTGCTCGAGCTGCAGCGCCTGCTGAAGGACGAGGAAACGCCCATCGAAATGCGCTTTGCCAACAACCAGGCCAAGTTCAGCTTCTCGGGCATGGAATTCGTGACCAAGCTGGTGGAAGGCAAGTTCCCGGACTACAACCGCGTCATCCCGCGCAACCACAAGAATGCGCTGGTGCTGGGCCGCGCCCCGTTGCTGGCCAGCCTGCAGCGTGCGGCCATCCTGACCAGCGAGAAGTTCAAGGGCGTGCGCGTGAACCTCGAAGCCGGCGTGCTGCGCATCGCTTCGAGCAATGCCGAACAGGAAGAGGCCAAGGAAGAGCTCGAGGTGGACTACGAAGGCGACGCCATCGATATCGGCTTCAACGTCACCTACCTCATCGACGTGCTGGCCAATATGACCCAGGAGATGGTGAAGCTGGAACTGCAGGACAGCAGCGCCAGCGTGCTGATGAGCGTGCCCGGCGAGACCGGATTCAAGTACGTGGTGATGCCGATGCGCATTTGAGCTGCCTGCGCGCACCGGCTTGCAAGCAAGCGGGCCGCGGCCCGCTTCAGCGTTTTTGATGGGGCCCGCCGACACGGGCCCCGATGCCGGACGACAGAGAAGAGAGCCCCCAATGAGTGATCCCAAGCAGCCCCGAGACCCCAAGACCGACCCCGATCCCGACCACGGCGTCGTTCGGCGTGAGTTGCCGTCGGCCGAGGGCCAGCATGCCAGCACCGGCAACGAAGCCTCGGCGGCTTATGGCGAGGGCAGCATCCAGATCCTGGAAGGCCTGGAAGCCGTGCGCAAGCGCCCCGGCATGTACATCGGCGACACCTCCGACGGCACCGGCCTGCACCACCTGGTGTTCGAGGTGGTCGACAACTCCATCGACGAGGCACTGGCCGGCCACTGCGACGACATCGTCGTCACCATCCACAGCGACAACAGCATCAGCGTCGTCGACAACGGCCGCGGCATCCCCACCGGCGTGAAGATGGACGACAAGCACGAGCCGAAACGATCCGCGGCCGAGATCGCACTGACCGAACTGCATGCCGGCGGCAAGTTCAACCAGAACAGCTACAAGGTCAGCGGTGGCCTGCACGGCGTGGGCGTGAGCTGCGTCAACGCGTTGAGCAAGTGGTTGCGCCTGGTGGTGCGGCGCGACGGCAAGGTGCACGCCATCGATTTCAAGCGCGGTTTCACGCAAGACCGCGCGATCGAATTGCGCGACGGTTTCGAGACCAGCCCGATGAAGATCACCGGCGAGACCGAAAAGCGCGGCACCGAGGTGCATTTCCTGCCCGACGACACCATCTTCAGCCACATCGACTTTCATTACGACGTGCTGGCCAAGCGCCTGCGCGAACTGAGCTTCCTGAACAACGGTGTAAAGATCCGCCTGGTGGACGAACGCACTGGCAAGGAAGACAACTTCGCCTTCGCCGGCGGCGTGCGCGGCTTCGTACAGTTCATCAATACCGGCAAGAAGGTGCTGCACCCGAACGTGTTCCATGCTGCGGGCGACAAACTCAGCGACCAGGGCACCAATATCGGCGTCGAAGTGGCCATGCAATGGAACGACGGCTACAACGAGAACGTGCTCTGTTTTACCAACAATATTCCGCAGCGTGACGGCGGCACCCACCTCACGGGCCTGCGCGCGGCCATGACACGTGTCATTAACAAGTACATCGAAGACAACGAACTGGCCAAGAAGGCCAAGGTGGAAGTGGCTGGCGACGATATGCGCGAAGGCCTGGCCTGCGTGGTGAGCGTGAAGGTGCCGGAGCCGAAGTTCAGCAGCCAGACCAAGGACAAACTGGTCAGCAGCGAAGTGCGCGGGCCGGTGGAGGAGATCGTCTCGAAACTTCTCACGGACTGGCTGCTGGAGAACCCCACCGACGCCAAGATCATCTGCGGCAAGATCGTCGACGCCGCGCGGGCACGGGAAGCGGCTCGGAAAGCACGTGAGATGACGCGACGCAAGGGCGTGATGGACGGCCTGGGCCTGCCCGGCAAGCTGGCCGACTGCCAGGAGAAGGACCCCGCGCTGTGCGAGATCTACATCGTGGAGGGTGACAGTGCCGGCGGCAGCGCCAAGCAGGGCCGCGACCGCAAATTTCAGGCGATCCTGCCGCTGCGCGGCAAGATCCTGAACGTGGAGAAGGCGCGCTACGAGAAGCTCTTGTCCAGCGACAGCATCGTCACGCTGATCACCGCCCTGGGCACTAGCATCGGCCCCGAAGAATTCAACATCGACAAGCTGCGCTACCACCGCATCATCATCATGACCGACGCCGACGTGGACGGCGCGCACATCCGCACCCTGCTGCTGACCTTCTTCTACCGCCAGATGCCGGTGCTGGTGGAGCGCGGCCACATCTACATTGCGCAGCCGCCACTGTACAAGGTGAAGCACGGCAAGCACGAGCAGTACCTGAAGGACGGCGGCGAACTCAACGCCTTCCTGCTGGACGTGGCGCTGGCCGGCGCCGTGGTCCTGCCCGACGGCGCGGCCGAGGGTGGTCGCCCTGCCATCGAAGGCCCGGCGCTGGAGAGCCTGGCGCGCAGCTACCTGCTGGCCACCACGGTGATCGAGCGGCTCTCCAACTGGATGGACCTGGACGCGCTGCGCGCCATGGCCAACGGCCTGGTGCTGGACCTGGACAGCACCGCGGCCGCCGAGGCCAGCGCGCTGGCCTTGCAGACGGCGCTGAAGGACGCCGAGGTGAGCGCCGAATTCGACGCCCGCAGCGACAAGCACATCCTGCGCATCAGCCGCCGGCACCACGGCAACATCAAGAGCAGCGTCGTCACGCAGGACTTTCTGCACGGCGCCGACTACGCGGCGCTGAAGGAGTCGGGACTCACCTTCAACGGCCTGCTGGGGCCCGAAGCCGTGGTGCGCCGCGGCGAGGGCGAACGCATGAAGGAACAGAAGCTCACCGACTTTCGCGCCGCCATGGGCTGGCTGATGCAACAGGCCGAAAGCGCCGTGGGCCGGCAGCGCTACAAGGGGCTGGGCGAAATGAACCCCGAGCAGCTGTGGGATACGACGATGGACCCCACCGTGCGCCGGCTGCTGCGCGTGCAGATCGACGATGCGATCGAAGCCGACCGCGTGTTCACCATGCTGATGGGCGACGAGGTGGAGCCGCGCCGGGAGTTCATCGAGAGCAATGCGTTAAGGGCGGCGAATATCGATGCTTGAGCCGGTTGTCGACGCCTGGCTGGCGTCGGCGGTAGTCCAGAGGCCGCCAGGCACGCTGTCAAACGCGCGCAGCACCACGCCGTAGCTCACTGCACCAGCCCGCCGTGCGCCTGACCGACCCCCGTCTCTGGGCCGCCACCGCAGCCGCCGCGCTGCCTTCGCTGCTGGCCTGGAATGTCTCGCCTTCGCCGACCTTCCTGAACCAGGCGCTGGCGCTGGCGCTGTGGGGCGTTTTCGTCGCGGTTTCGGCACCGGCCGCGCCGGGTCGCGGGCCGTGGCCGCTGTGGGCGGCGCTGGGCGCGGTGGCGCTGGCGGCGGCGTGGTCCTGGGGGCCGGGGGCGCTGCCGGCGACGCTGGCGCTGTCGGCCGTCGGGCTGCTGGCGGCCACGGCCGTGGTGGTGGCCGGCGGCGCCGGCACGGCCGCGCGCGCTGACGCGCAGGAGGGCTTCGTCGTCTTTTGCCAGGCCTGGCTGGTGGCCGGCGGGTTGAACGTGGCCGTGGCCCTGGTCCAGGTCTTCCTGCCCGCGCTGCCCGACGGCAGCTGGATCGCCGC
>JAABPT010000468.1 GCA_011391855.1 Burkholderiales bacterium | reverse complement strand
ACCGGTTCGGCCGCTGTGGCCGCTGTGGCCGCTGTGGCAGCACCCGGCGGCGGGTCGGCACCGTCCGTGGCCGTCGCCGGCAAAGCCGCCGACAAAGCCGCCGACGCGCCCGCCTCCACCCCCAGCGACTGCTCCAGTTCACGCCGCCAGCTGCGGAAGTCGTAGCGCTTGTAGAAGTCGAGCAGCGCGGTCCTGTCCACCTCGCGCAGCGCCAGCGCGTCCAGCGCGGGCCAACCGCAGACGTGACCGCCCAGGTCGCAATCGGTCAGCACGGTGACCAGTTTGCGGCCCATGGGCAACCAGTCCAGCGCCTTGCGCAGGTTCTCGCCCGCAGCGCCCTTGATGCTGTCGGCCGCAGCCATCACCGCGTCCAGCGAGCCATGCTCGGCAATCCACTTGGCCGCCGTCTTCGGGCCCACCTTGTCGACGCCGGGCACGTTGTCCACGGTGTCGCCCACCAGGGTGAGGTAGTCGACGAAGCGCTCCGGCGGCACGCCGAACTTGGCCTTCACGCCCTCCACGTCCAGTCGCTCGGGCGGCTTGGCCATGGTGTTGATCAGCGTGACGTCATGGTTCACCAGCTGCGCCAGGTCCTTGTCGCCGGTGGAAATGACGACTTTGTGCCCGCTGGCCACGGCCTGGCGCGCCAGCGTGCCGATCACGTCGTCGGCCTCGATGCCGGGCACCACCAGCACCGGCCAGCCGAGCAGGCGCACGATCTCGTGGATGGGCTCGATCTGCTGCACCAGCGGCTCGGGCATGGGCGCGCGCTGGGCCTTGTAGTCGGGGTACCAGGCTTCGCGGAAGGTGGGGCCCTTGGCGTCGAAGACGCAGGCCGCATGTTCGGCCGGGTAGCGCTCGCGCAGCCACTTCATCATCGCCGCCACGCCGTGCACGGCACCGGTGGGAAACCCGTCGCCGGCACGCAGGTCGGGCATGGCGTGGTAGGCGCGGTACAGGTAGCTGGAGCCGTCCACCAGCAGCAGGGTTTTCTCGCTCATCCAGCCATTGTGGCGCGCCCGCGCAGCGGCAAAAGGGGGCTGCGTAGAATCCGAACGATGACACTGCTGCAACGCCTCGGCGCGGGCATGCTCCTCCTGGGGTGGGCCGGTGTGGCCTGCGCGCAGGCCGCGCCCCCGCTGCCGGCCGCCAGCGCCGCAACGGCCTCTCCGCGCGACCGCCTCACGCCCACGCTCACGGTGATCGAGGACGACGGCGTGCGCATCGAGGAAAAGCGCCTGCGCGGCCAGGCCCAGCGCATCACCGTGCAGAGCAAGGTGGAAGGTGCGAAGCCCTACGAGATCATCATCGGCCCTGGCGGGCGCGACATCTCCAAGGACCGCGGCGCGGTCGGTCAGAGCGCCTGGTCGCTGTTCGACTTCTAGGCCGCGCCATGGCGGTCTACACCGAGGTCCGCTTCGACGAGGCCGACGCGCTTTTCAGGCGCCTGGGCCTGGGCGCGCTGACCGACCTGCAAGGCATCCGCTCGGGCATCGAGAACACCAACTACTACGCCACCACGGCGCGCGGCCAATGGGTGCTGACGCTGTTCGAGCGGCTGGCCGCGGACCAGTTGCCCTACTACCTGCGCCTCATGGAGCACCTGGCGCTGCAAGGCATTCCCGTGCCGGCGCCGCAGCCCGACGCCGAAGGCGGCCTGGTGCACCCCCTGGCCGGCAAGCCGGCTTCGGTGGTGACGCGCCTGCCCGGCAGCCACCGCCTGGCGCCCGACGCCGCGCACTGCGCGCAGGTGGGCGCCATGCTGGCGCGCATGCACCTGGCCGGCACCAGTTTTCCGCTGCAGCAGCCGCACCTGCGCGGCCTGGACTGGTGGCTACAGACCGCCCCGCTGGTGCTGCCGCACCTGGCCGCCGAACCCGCCGCCTTGCTGCGCGAGGAACTGGCATTCCAGCAGCATCTGGCCGCGGCGCCCGCCGGTCAGGCGTTGCCACGGGGGCCGATCCACGCCGACCTCTTTCGCGACAACGTGATGTTCGACGACACCGCCGGCACCGACCGCCTGTGCGGCTTCTTCGACTTCTATTTCGCCGGCACCGACATGCTGCTCTTCGACGTGGCGGTGTGCTTGAACGACTGGTGCACCGACGCCGCCAGCGGCGAACTCGACGAGCCCCGTGCCGCCACCTTCTGCGCCGCCTACGAACGTGTGCGCCCGTTCACTGCCGGCGAGGTGCGCGCCATGCCGGCGCTGCTGCGCGCGGCGGGCTTGCGCTTCTGGATCAGCCGCCTGTGGGACTGGCACCTGCCGCGCGAAGCCGCCATGCTGCAGGCCAAGGACCCGCTGCAGTTCGAACGCGTGCTGAAGAGTCGTATCGCCGCGCCCTGGCATCCCTTACGCTGACCTCCCGATGACGCTGCAACTGAAGACCGTCCCTGCCTCGCGCGGCCCGCGCTGGGTGACCAGCGCCTTTCGCCTGTTCGCGCGTAAGCCGCTCTTGTTCACCATGATGTTCTCCGTCTTCCTGTTCGCGGCGCTGGTGGTCAGCCTGGTACCGCTGCTCGGCGGCCTGGTGCAGATGGCGGCCTTGCCGCTGCTTTCGCTGGGTTTCATGATCGCCAGCCAGTCGGCGCTGAACGGCGGACCGGTGCACCCGGCGCAGTTTCTCGAACCCCTGCGCGGCGATCCCTTGCGACGCCGTTCGCTGCTCGTCCTGTGTGCGATCTACGGCGTGGCGGCACTGGCCATCCTGTTGCTGGCCGACGGGGTTTCCGACAACGCCTGGGCCCGGCTGCAGGCGCTCATGATGAAAGGCCAGCCCGCGCAGGCCGAGATCGACGCCCTGCTGTCCGAACCTGGCGTGGCCACCGGCGTGCTGCTGGCCGGCGTGCTGGGCACGCTGCTGTCGGTGCTGTTCTGGCATGCCCCGGCCCTGGTGCACTGGGGCGGCCAGGGCGTGGCGCAGTCGCTCTTTTCCAGCACGCTGGCGGTGTGGCGCTGCAGGGGCGCCTTCCTCACTTATTCGCTGGCCTGGGTGGGCGTGATCGCGGCTTTCGGCCTGCTGGCGGCGCTGCTCTTCGGCCTGCTCGGCACGCCGCAACTGGCCAACGTGGTGGGTGTGCCGGCGGGGCTGACCTTCTCCACCGTCTTCTACATCTCGCTGCTCTACACCTTCACCGACAGCTTTGGCGGTGTGGCACCGGAGCCCGCGACCGAGGTCTGAGTCCCGGCACGGGCCGAACGGGCCCCACGGGTGTCACGGGCTTCGCGGGTCCTGTGGCCCTCTCGGGCTGTCAGCGAGGCTGCGGCCGCGGCCCGTCACGAAACCGTCATCGCACCGACATCCCCGCGTCACGTCGGACGTGGAAGCTCCAAGGCTTTGCAACCCTGGAGTACCCCGCATGGCCCAAAGCATTCGTGACGACGACGGCGTGTCCAACCCGTCGCGCAACCTCAGCCTGACCGACGTGGTCGAACGCGCCATCGTCGCCCGCCCCAGCCGCCGCAAGCTGCTGCTGGGCGGCCTGGGCGCCGCTGCGCTGCCTTTCCTGGGCGGCCTGGCCGCCTGTGGCGGCAACGACGACGACGAACCGGCGGCCGTCGTTCCCACCGAGCAGATGATGGCCTTCGCCGCCGTGCCCACTTCCAGCGCCGACAGCATCGTGGTGCCCGTGGGCTACGTGGCCAGCGCCTTCATTCCTTGGGGCGAGCCGATCAACGCCCTGGCCCCGGCCTGGAAGCCCGACGCCAGCAACACCTCTATCGAGCAAGAACAGCAGGTGGGCGACAACCACGACGGCATGGCCTTCTTCAGCTTCAATGCCGCGGGCAACGGCTTCGGCGAGCGCAGCGACGAAGGCCTGCTGGTGCTGAACCACGAATACATCAACCCCGAATATTTCTACGCCCCGGGCAGCGACCCCGCCGACTGGCTTGCCCCCTTCACCTACGAGAAGGCGCGCAAGGGCCAGGCCGGCCACGGCATCACCATCGTGCACGTGAAGCGCGCCGCCGACGGCAGCTGGGAGCACGTGAAGACCTCGCCCTACAACCGCCGCATCCACGGCAATACGCCGATCACGATCCAGGGCCCGGCCGCCGGCCACGACCTGATGAAGACGGCTGCCGACCCCGCGGGCACCGAGGTGCTGGGCACGCTGAACAACTGCGGCAACGGCCGCACGCCCTGGGGCACCTACCTCACCTGCGAGGAGAACTTCAACGGCTATTTCGGCTGGAATGGCGCGCACACGGCCACGGCGCTGGAAAACCGCTACGGCATCACCGCAGCCGGTTTCGGCTACCTGTGGCACACGGTGGACCCGCGCTTCGACGTCAACGCCACGCCGAACGAACCCAACCGCCACGGCTGGATCGTCGAGGCCGACCCCTTCAACCCGGGCGGCAAGGCCTTAAAGCGCACGGCGCTGGGCCGCTTCAAGCACGAGAATGCCGAACTGGTGGTGGCGCCGAACGGCAAGGTCGTCGTCTACATGGGCTGCGACGAGCGCAACGAGTACATCTACAAGTTCGTCTCGACCGGCACCTTCGACGCCGCCAATCCCACGAGTGCGGCCAACCGCAACCTGCTGGCCGAAGGCACGCTGTACGTGGCACGCTTCGACGCCGGCGCGACGGCGGGTGACAACATGGGCGACGGCGTCTGGATTCCGCTCGTCCACGGCCAGAACGGCCTCACCGAAGCCAACGGCTTCACCAGCCAGGCCGACGTGATGATCCGCGCCCGCCAGGCCGCCGACCGCGTGGGCGCGACCATGATGGACCGTCCGGAATGGGTGGCGGCGAACCCGAAGAAGGCCGGCGAGGTCTACGTCACGCTGACCAACAACAACCGCCGCGGTGGCACGACCTCCAACAACGCCGACGGCAGCACGACCGCCGGTTCCGCCCGGCCCGCGGTCGACGAAGCCAACCCGCGCGCCAACAACGTGTGGGGTCATATCCTGCGCTGGAACGAAACCGGCGGCGACGGCACTGCGCTCAGCTTCACCTGGGACATCTTCGTGCTCGCCGGCCAACCTTCCATCACCGACGCGCGCAAGCCCTCGGCGAACATCACGCTGGACAACCTGTTCAACAGCCCCGACGGCCTGGCCTTCGACAGCTTCGGCCGGATGTGGATCCAGACCGACGGCAGCTTCGCCAACACCGGCGACTTCGCCGGCATGGGCAACAACCAGATGCTGGTGGGCGACCCGCAAACCAAGGCCATCAAACGCTTCCTGGTCGGGCCTTCGGGTTGCGAGGTGACCGGCATCACGTGGACACCGGACCGCAAGACGATGTTCGTCAATATCCAGCACCCGGGCGAGATCGGCAGCCACCCGAACCGGCCGAAGAACGCCGACGGCAGCACCTACAGCGACAACCAGATCGCGCGCAATGCCACGGCGTTCTCGCAGTGGCCCACGGCCGGTGCGCGCCCGCGTTCGGCCACCGTGGTGGTGCGACGCAGCGACGGCGGGGTGGTCGGCACCTGAGCGACGCCGTCGACCGCAATGCCTGGGGCCCGCAAGGGCCCCTTTTTCATGCCCGTGGCGCCAAGCCCAGACTGGACACCATTGCCGCGCCGCAGCGGCGAGCCACGAACGGGGGTCAGTCCACCGGCGTCAGCTTGGCGATGGCCAGCGCCAGCCACTTGCTGCCGTGGCGGCCGAAGTGCACCTGCGCGCGGGCATCGGCGCCGCGGCCTTCCAGCGTGTTGACCACGCCTTCGCCGAACTTGGTGTGGAACACGGTCTGGCCCACGCGCAGACCCTGCTGCCCCTGCACCGGCGCCGCGGCGGCCATCGACGGCGATGGCGCCCGGGGCTCCACCCGCCCGGCGCCGACGATGCCCGAGAGGCCGCTGCCGCGCTGCCAGGCCTGCTGGTATTCGCGCGCATAGCCCGAGCCGAAGCCCTGCTGCTTCGGTGTGATCCATTTCAGCGAAGCGTCGGGCAACTCGTCGAAGAAGCGGCTCTTCACGTTGTAGCGCGTCTGCCCGTGCAGCATGCGCGTCTGGCTGAAGCTCAGGTACAGGCGGCGGCGCGCCCGCGTGATGGCCACGTACATCAGCCGCCGTTCCTCTTCCACGCCGTCGGCGTCGGACAAGCTCTGCTCGTGCGGAAACAGGCCTTCCTCGATGCCGGTGATGAAGACGGCGTCGAATTCCAGGCCCTTGGCCGAATGCACGGTCATGAGCTGGATCGCGTCCTGCCCCGCCTGCGCCTGGTTGTCGCCGGCTTCCAGCGAGGCGTGGGTGAGGAAGGCCGCCAGGGGCGACATGATCTCGCCCGTTTCCGCATCCGGCGGCGGCACCACGCCGGTCGTGGGGTTGGGCGCGGGAGGTGCGCCGCCAACCGGAGCACCCTGCTCGTCCACCGGCAGCGCCACCGCGTCCTTGCCGAAACCTTCCTGGGTGACAAAGCTCTCGGCGGCGTTGACCAGCTCCTCCAGGTTCTCGATGCGGTCCTGGCCTTCGCGGTCGGTGCGGTAGAAATCGAGCAGCCCTGAATGCTGCAGCACGTGGTCGATGATTTCGCGCAGCGTCAGCCCCTGCGTGGTGGCGCGCATGGCGTCGACGAGCGCCACGAAGGCCTGCAGGTTGGCACCCGCCTTGCCCGCCACCGCGCCCACGCTCTGGACCAGGCTGCGCCCGCTCGCCCTGGCCGCGTCCTGCAACAGTTCGATGCTGCGCGCACCGATGCCGCGGGTGGGGAAGTTCACCACGCGCAAAAAGCTGGTGTCGTCGTTGGGGTTCTCCAGCAAGCGCATGTAGGCCAGTGCGTGCTTGATCTCGGCGCGCTCGAAGAAACGCAGGCCGCCATAAACCCGGTACGGCACGCCGGCGTTGAAGAGCGCGCTTTCGATGACGCGGCTTTGCGCATTGCTGCGGTAGAGCAGCGCGATCTCGCTGCGCGGCAGGCCGCCGCGATGCAACTGCTGCGCCTCTTCCAGGAACCACTGTGCCTCGGCAAAGTCGCTGGTGGCCTCGAATACGCGCACCGGTTCGCCGGCGCCGGCGTCGGTGCGCAGGTTCTTGCCCAGGCGCTGCGCATTGCGGCTGATCAGTTCGTTGGCGCTGTCCAGGATGTGGCCGAAGCTGCGGTAGTTCTGCTCCAGCTTGATGACGCGCTGCACGCGGTATTCGCGCTCGAAGTCGGCCATGTTGCCCACGCGCGCGCCGCGGAAGGCGTAAATGCTCTGGTCGTCGTCGCCCACCGCGAACACACCCTGGGGCGGCAGGCGGCCGGGCGGCGCGAACATCTTCAGCCACGCATACTGCAGCCGGTTGGTGTCCTGGAATTCGTCGACCAGCACGTGGCGGAAGCGGTGTTGGTAGTGCTCGCGCAGCGGGTCGTTGTCGCGCAGCAGCTCGTAGGTACGCAGCATCAGCTCGGCAAAGTCGACCACGCCTTCGCGCTGGCATTGGTCCTCGTAGGCCTGGTAGATCTCCACCAGCTTGCGCGTCTGCTCGTCGCGGATCTCCACGTCGCGCGGCCGCTGGCCCTCTTCCTTGCTGCCGGCGATGAACCAGGTCACCTGCTTGGGCACGAAGCGTTCTTCGTCCAGGTTCATGCCCTTGATGACGCGCTTCACGGCGCTGAGCTGGTCGCTGCTGTCCAGGATCTGGAAGCCCTGCGCCAGCCCAGCCAGTTTCCAGTGCGCGCGCAGGAAACGGTTGCAAAGGCCGTGAAAGGTGCCGATCCACATGCCGCGCACGGCCACCGGCAGCATGGCGGACAGCCGCGCCAGCATCTCCTTGGCCGCCTTGTTGGTGAAAGTCACGGCCAGCACGCCGCCGGGCGACACCTGCCCGGTCTGCATGAGCCAGGCGATGCGCGTGGTCAGCACGCGCGTCTTGCCGGAACCGGCGCCGGCCAGGATCAGCGCCGGCTGCGCCGGCAGCGTCACCGCGGCCAGCTGTTCCGGATTCAACCCTTCGAGCAGCCGCCTGCCGCCCGGCGGAAGTTCGGCGGCAGGGTCGGCAGCAAGCACGGCGGGCACATCGTCCATACGCCGGATTCTAGGAGCCGGGTCCACCGGTGGCGCAACGGCCGAGGCACGGCGCCGATCGAGGTCAGGCCGGCGTTTCGGCCTCGGTCTCTTCGATCGTCATCAGCTCCAGCGGATCGCCCATGTCACGGCCCACCGACATCTTGGCGGTTTCCTCCGCGCGCAGACGCTTTTGCAGCCAGGCAGCCAGGTCGGGCGGCGGCAGCGGCCGGCTGAGCAGGTAGCCCTGCATCTCGTCGCAGCCCAGTTCGCGCAGCAGCTGCGCCTGAGGCTCGGTTTCCACGCCCTCGGCGACCACGCTCATCTGCATGCTGCGCGCCATGGCGATGACGGCAGTGCTGATGGCCAGGTCCTCGCCGCTGGAGGGCAGCGACTGCACGAAGGACTTGTCGATCTTGAGCGTGTCGATATTGAAGCGCTTCAGGTAGCTCAGCGACGAGTGTCCGGTGCCGAAGTCGTCGATGGCCAGCCGCACCCCCATGCGCGAGAAGCTCTGCAGCATGCCGCGGTTGGTCTCGTTGTCCTCCATCAGCAGCGACTCGGTGAGCTCGATCTCCAGCCGGCCCGGTTCGATCTCGTTCTCGCGCAAGGTATCCTCGATCATCGAAGCCAGGTACAGGTGCCTGAACTGGCGCGCCGACAGGTTCACCGCCATGCGCAGTGGCGGCAGACCCATGCGGTCCCACTCGTTGAGCTGTGCGCACGCGGCACGGATGACCCAGGCGCCCACCGGCAGGATCATGCCGGTGTCCTCGAGCACCGAGATGAAGCGGTCCGGCGGCACCAGCCCCTGGCCTGGGCAGTGCCAGCGCAGCAACGCCTCCACCCCGGTGATGGCGCCAGTGCGCAGGCAGGCCTTGGGCTGGAAGTGCAACAGGAATTCCTTGCGTTCGGTGGCGCGGCGCAGCGCCCCTTCCAGCGACAGGCGGGCCGTGACGGCGGCATTCAGGTCGTCGCTGAAGAAACTGTAGGTGCCGCGGCCGAGCGACTTGCTGCGGTACATGGCCATGTCAGTGTGGCGCACCAGCGTGTCCAGGTCAACGTCGTCGGTGGGGTACATCGAGATGCCGATGCTGGCCGAGATGACGATCTCTTCCTCGCCAGTGCGGAAGGGGGCGGTCAGGGCATCGAGCAGGCGGCTCGCGACCAGCGTCGCGTCCTCGGCGCCGCCAATGCCTTCGGCGATGACGGTGAATTCGTCACCGCCCAGGCGCGACAGCGTGAAGGGTTCGGCGTCGACCATGCGCGCCACCGAGTCCACGTCGCGCAGGCAGCGCGTGAGCGTTTGTGCCACATGCTGCAGCAGGCGGTCGCCGGTCTCGTGACCCAGGCTGTCGTTGACGACCTTGAAGCGGTCGAGGTCCAGGAACATCAGCGCCATGGCCCGGCCTGATCGCTGCGCGCGCCCCATGGCCTGCGCCAGGCGGTCGCGGAACAGCGTGCGGTTGGGCAGGCCGGTGAGGCTGTCGAAATTGGCCATGAACGACAGCCGCTGCTGCGTCTGGCGGCGGTCGGCGTTGTCGCGAAAGGCCACCAGCCAGTGCCCGCCGTCGGCGCCGGGCAAACGGGTCATGCGCACTTCCACCGGGCGCTCCGGGGCCTGGTGCTGCTGCAACATGGCCTCGCCATTGCGCAACGCGAAGGGCGCGTCGGGACCACTGGCCACGCCCGCTCCGCCGGGGGGCTGCACCAGTCGGCGCGTCAGCGGCTTGCCGACCAGCGCCGTCGGCGCCTCGGCAAACAGGCTGGCCACGGCACCATTGGCGGCCAGCACCTGGCCGGACGCATTGCACAGCATCGTGGCCTCGGACACATGCTCGAACAGCGCACGGAAGCGTTTTTCGGCCTCGGCGCGGCGCACCCAGCGGTCGTCGATCCAGCGGTCGACCACCCAGCGCCGGAAACGCGCCGCCAAATCGCTCAGCGTGGGGCGGGTGGGGGCAGGTGGACGGCTCACGGGGTGGAGGTTGGGCAGATGGCTTCAGTGGTTGTCGGCAGCCGGCCCGGGCACTTGAGGCGGCCGCCCGACCTGGCCGCACCCCCTGCGGCTGCGGCGGCCGACCGCCGGCGGTCACCCGCGTAATATTCCCGCCCCGGCCCCCCTGTGCGCCCCACCCCGTCCGACTGCGGCTCCGTCATGGAAATCTTCGACTACGACAACATCCTGCTGCTGCCACGCAAGTGCCGTGTGGACAGCCGCAGCGAATGCGACCCCACGGTGGAATTCGGCGGCCGGCGCTTTGCGCTGCCGGTGGTGCCAGCCAATATGAAGACGGTGATCGACGAGCCGATCAGCGAAGCGCTGGCGGCCAGCGGCCACTTCTACGTCATGCACCGCTTCGACCTCGACAGCGTGGCGTACGCCCGGCGCATGCGCGACAAGGGGCTGTTCGTCTCGCTCAGCTCGGGCGTCAAGCCGGCCGACTACGCGGTGATCGACCGCCTGGCCGCCGACGGCGTGGGGGCCGACTACATCACGATCGATATCGCGCACGGCCACGCCGACAGCGTGCGCCAGGCCATCGCCCACATCAAGGCCAGGCTGCCGCAGGCCTTCGTGATCGCCGGCAACGTGGCCACGCCGGAGGCCGTGATCGACCTGGAAAACTGGGGCGCCGATGCCACCAAGGTGGGCGTGGGCCCCGGCAAGGTGTGCATCACCAAGCTCAAGACCGGGTTCGGCACCGGCGGCTGGCAGCTCAGTGCGCTGAAGTGGTGTGCGCGCGTGGCCACCAAGCCCATCATCGCCGACGGCGGCATCCGCCACCACGGCGATATCGCCAAGAGCGTGCGCTTCGGCGCCGCCATGGTGATGGTGGGATCGCTGTTCGCCGGCCACGAGGAAAGCCCGGGCACCACGGTCGAGGTTGACGGCAAGCTGTACAAGGAGTACTACGGCTCGGCCAGCGACTTCAACAAGGGCGAGTACAAGCACGTGGAGGGCAAGCGCATCCTGGAGCCCATCAAGGGCCGCCTGGCCGACACGCTGCGCGAGATGCGCGAAGACGTGCAGAGCTCCATCAGCTACGCCGGCGGGCGCGTGCTGGCCGACCTGAAGAAGGTCAATTACGTGATCCTGGGCGGCGAGAACGCCGGCGAGCACCTGTTTATGTAGTGCCACGCCTGGCCTGGGCCCGTGCAGACTGTCAGCGCGGGATCAGGCCCGTGCGTTCGTCGCCTTCCTGTCGTGGCGCGGCGCGCACCGGGCCGGCGTTCAGCCGGTGTTTGCGCACCGCCAGGGCGGCCGAAGGCGCCGGGCAGGCGCCGCTGTCGGCAAACTGCAGGGCGGCAGCCAGCAGCGGGTCGGCGGGCGAGCCCTGCACCGCGGTGAAGTCCTCGGGCACCGGGCAGGTGGCGTCGAAGCCGTCGAAATAGCGGCCCTCGTCGCGGTCGTTC
>JAABPT010000467.1 GCA_011391855.1 Burkholderiales bacterium | reverse complement strand
GAAAATTCAAGGCCTCAGACGCGGGCCCGCCCGGTCTGAAGCCTGCGCCCGGCACGCAGTGGCAGCCCATGTCGTTCCCGTCTGACCCCATCTCCCACACCCGGCCCCGGCAAAACGCCGCAGCAGCCGCCGTGGGAGCACTGCCGCGTGATCCGCGGCAGCGGGGGCAGGCGCCGGCATCCGCGGCCCACGCGTGCGGTGCGCACGCGCCAACGCTGCGCCGCTGACCGCCGCCTCCGGCGCGGTCCAACGCAGTCCAGGGCATTTCGCGACCCCGGTTCCGCCGCGCTTCTCGTGCATCTGGTGTGAATCTGCGCCCTTTGACAGGGGCGCCTGAGTGCGCGCGCCCACCGGGCGCGCCGCGGAGTGCACATGAAACGCATGCTGATCAATGCCACGCAGCCGGAAGAGCGGCGCCTGGCCATCGTCGACGGCCAGAAACTGCTCGACTTCGAGACCGAAATCGAAGGGCGCGAGCAGCGCAAAGGCAATATCTACAAGGCCGTCATCACCCGGGTGGAGCCCTCGCTGGAGGCCTGCTTCGTGGACTACGGCGAAGACCGCCACGGCTTCCTGCCGTTCAAGGAGATATCGAAGAACTATTTCCGCGAGGGCGTCAATGCGCGCGACGCGCGCATCCAGGACGCCGTGAAGGAAGGCGACAACTTGCTGGTGCAGGTGGAAAAGGAAGAACGCGGCAACAAGGGCGCGGCGCTCACCACCTTCGTCAGCCTGGCCGGCCGCTACCTGGTGTTGATGCCCAACAACCCGCGCGGCGGCGGTGTCAGCCGCCGCATCGAGGGTGAAGACCGGGAAGAGTTGAAGGAAAACCTCGACCAGCTGGAATACCCCAAGGGCATGAGCCTGATCGCCCGCACCGCCGGCATCGGCCGCAGCGCGGCCGAACTGCAGTGGGACCTGAACTACATGCTCAAGCTGTGGGACGCCATCGACGGTGCTTCCAAGGCGGGCAAAGGCGCGTTTTTGATCTACCAGGAAAGCAGCCTGGTGATTCGCGCCATCCGCGACTATTTCACCGCCGATATCGGCGAGATCCTGATCGATACCGACGACATCTTCGAACAGGCGCAGCAGTTCATGAACCACGTGATGCCGGAAACGGCGGGTCGCGTGAAGCGCTACCGCGACGACGCGCCGCTGTTCAGCCGCTTCCAGATCGAGCACCAGATCGAAACGGCGTTCACGCGCACGGTGAACCTGCCCAGCGGCGGCGCCATCGTCATCGACCACACCGAGGCGCTGGTTTCGGTGGACGTGAACTCGGCGCGCAGCACACGCGGCAGCGACATCGAGGAAACCGCCACCCGCACCAACCTGGAAGCGGCCGACGAGATCGCGCGCCAGATGCGTTTGCGCGACCTGGGCGGGCTCATCGTCGTCGACTTCATCGACATGGAAGAGAGCAAGAACCGCCGCGAGGTGGAAACGCGACTGCGCGACGCGCTGCGCACCGACCGCGCGCGCGTGCAGTTCAGCAGCATCAGCAAGTTCGGCCTGCTGGAACTGAGCCGCCAGCGCCTGCGCCCGGCGCTGAGCGAAGGCAACCACATCACCTGCCCGCGCTGCAACGGCACCGGCCACATCCGCGACACGGAGTCCAGCGCGCTGCAGATCCTGCGCATGGTGCAGGAGGAGTCGATGAAGGACAACACCGCCGCCGTGCACGTGCAGGTGCCGGTGGAGGTGACGAGCTTCCTGCTCAACGAGAAGCGCACCGAGATCACCAAGATCGAACTCAAGCAGCGCGTGACGGTGCTGCTGGTGCCGAACAAGCACCTGGAGACGCCGAACTACAAGCTGGAACGGCTGCGCCACGACGACCCGCGGCTGGAAGGCCTGCAGGCCAGCTACACCATGATCGAGGAGCCGGACGACGAGGTGGGCATCACGCGCCGCCGCGACGCTTCGGAGAAGGGCCGCGCCAAGCAGGAACCCGTCATCAAGGGCGTGCTGCCCGACCAGCCGGCGCCGCCGGCACCACCGCCCCCGCCAGTGCGCGAGGCCGCCCCGGTGGCTGCCGCTCCGGCAGCCCCGGCGCCTTTGCCGGTGCCAGCGCCGGCTCCGGCAGGCAGTGGGTTCTTCGGCTGGGTGAAGAGACTGCTGGGCGGTTCGCCCGCGCCGGCACAGGCCCCTGCCGCCGCGGCGCCTGGCGCAGCCTTGGCGCCAGCCGTGCCAGTGGCTGCTGCTGCGGCAACCGCCGAGAAACGGGAAGGCCGGCGCGGTGAACGCGGCGGGCGTGGTGGCGAACGCGGCGAGCGCGGGCCGCGCGGTGGTCGCGGCGAAGGCCGCGAAGGTCGCGAGAACCGCGAGGGACGCGAAGGCCGCAATGGCCGCGGCCCGCGCGCCGAAGGTGCTGCCGACGCCGCACCCGCCGAGCGCGCCGAGCGCGCCGAGCGCGCAGAGCGCGCAGAGCGCGCAGAGCGCGAAGATCGCGCGCCGCGGGCCGAGGGTCGGAACGAGGCGCGCGGCGAGGGCCGCGGTGAGCCGCGTGGTGAGGGCCGGGGCGAGAACCGCGGCGAGGGCCGCCGCGGTCCGCGCCCCGAGCGCGCACCCCGCGCCGAAGATGCCGTGGCCACGCCGCAGGGCCTGGCCGAAGCCGCTCCTGGTGCCGAAGCCGCCGCCGACGATGCCGACCGCGAAGGCAAGGGCCGACGCCGCCGTCGTGGCGGCCGCGACCGCAACGAAGGTCGGGGCGAAGAGGGACCGGTGGGCGCCGAAGGGACCGCACTGCCGCAGGAAGCAGCCACTCCGGCGGACTCCGGCAACGCAGAGGGTGCGCCCCTCGAGTCAGCGCCCGAAGCTGTGGCCGAAACCGGTGAGCGCGAGCCGCGTGGCCGTCGCCGCGGTGGCCGCGGCCGGGACCGGGACCGGGCTCGTGAGCCGGGCGAAGGCGCCGCCGCTGCCGAGGTCGTGATGGCCGAGGCCGATTCGGGCGATACCTGGGCACCCGCGGCGGCACCCGACGTTGCGCCAGCCGAGCCGGCGGCGGCTGACGCGGCCTGGCAGGAAGCGCCAGCCGTCGAAGCGGCTCCGGCCGCCGTCGAGCCCGTGGCACGGGCGCAAGCGCCACAGCGCGTGGCGGAGGAGCCCGCGGCAAGGTCCGTGGCCCGGCCGGACGCAGCCGAACCGATCCGCATCGAGTCCTACCAGTTGCCGACCGACGCATTGCGCCACCTGGCCGGTTCGGCCGGCCTGGAGTGGGTGCTGTCCGACGCCGAGAAGATCCGCGCCGTGCAGGAGGCGATGGCCGCCGAGCCGCCGCCGGTGCGCGTGCCGCGCGAGCCGCGCCGCCAGGTTCTGGCCGACGAAGGCCCGCTGGTGCTGGTGGAGACGAAGAAGGACTTGTCGCAGCTGAAGCTGCCGTTCGAGGCCAGCGCGGGCTGAAGCCGCTGCACTGGCCTTGCCACCTCCCCCACCCGTGGGAGAGGGGGCGGAACTCAGACCGCCGGGATCACGGCAGCCGTTCGAGCGCGCGCTGGTACACCGGGTCGTGCATCAGTTCGTCCCAGGGCAGCGGCGGCGTGGCCGGCAGCATGGCCAGGCGGCGCCGCTCGCTGTCGGGGTCGGGGTGCCAATGGCCTTCGTCGGCGGCGCGGCTCAGGCCAGCCAGCAATTCGTCCACGGCCGCACCGCCGTCCACCGACTGGTTGCACAGCAGCACCAGGTCGCAGCCGGCGTCCAGCGCCAGCGCCGCCGCCTCGGTGTAGGTGAGCGTGGCGCCGTCGAGGTGGCGAGCCCCTTCCATGCTGAGGTCGTCGGTGAAGATGGCGCCGGTGAAGCCGAACTGGCCGCGCAGGATGTCCTTCAACCAGCGTTCGGAAAAACCCGCCGGGCGGTGGTCGACCTTGGGGTAGACCACGTGCGCCGGCATCACGCCGCTCAGGCTGGCGCTGAGCCATTCGTAGGGCTTGGCATCCTCTGCCAGGATCGCCTTGAGCGAGCGCTTGTCCACCGGCACGGCGATGTGGCTGTCGGCCTTGACGAAACCGTGACCGGGGTAATGTTTGCCGCAATGGGCCACGCCGGCGCGCAGCAAGCCGTGCATCACGCTCTTGGCCAGCATCGTCACCACGCGGGCGTCGCGGTGGAAGGCGCGGTCGCCGATGACGCTGCTGCCGCCATGGTCGAGGTCGAGTACGGGCGTGAAGCTCAGGTCTACGCCGCAGGCGCGCAGTTCGCTGGCCAGAACGTGGCCCAGCGCGGTGGCAGCGTCGGTGGCGGTGAGCGGGTCGTGCATCCACATCTCGCCCAGCACGCGCATGGCGGGCAACGCGGTGAAGCCGCCGGTACGGAAACGCTGCACGCGGCCGCCCTCGTTGTCGACGCAGATCAGCACGTCGGGCCGCACGTCCTTGACGGCGGCGGTGAGTTCGGTGAGCTGGCGCCGGTCGGCCCAGTTGCGCGCGAACAGGATCAGGCCACCGGTGAGCGGGTGCTTCAGGCGCTGGCGGTCGGCTGGGGTCAGCGTGGTGCCGGCAATGTCGAGCACGACGGGAGCGTGTGGGGTCATGCGGTGGGTTCCTGAGAGGTGACGCGGGTTTCGACGACGACGAACGAGGCCGCGTAATCGGTTTCGTCGGTGACGGTGACATGGGCCACCAGGCGGCGGGCTTCGAACCACTCGGCCAGCACGCCCGAGAGGCGCACGAAGGGCTTGCCGCTCGGCTCGTTGAGGATTTCGCAGGTGCGCCAGGTCATGGGGCTGCGGATGCCCAGACCGATGGCCTTGGAAAAGGCCTCCTTGGCCGAAAAGCGTGTGGCCAAGAAGCGCAGCCCGCGTGCCGCCGCGCGGGCCTGGCGTGCGTGGAAGATGCGCATCTCGGTGGCCCCGAGCACGCGCTCGGGGAAGCGTTCACCGCGGCGGGCGTAGGTGGCCTCGATGCGGCGAACGTCGCAGAGGTCGGTGCCGATGCCGTAGATCATGAAACGGCGTTCGCGCCACGGATGCATCGCTGGTAAGCGCGCACCGTCTCCGGCAGGCCGAGCTCCAGCGCATCGGCAACGAGCGCGTGCCCGATCGAAACCTCCAGCACGCCGGGCACGGCGCGCAGGAAGTCGGCCAGGTTGTCGCGGTTGAGGTCATGGCCGGCATTCACTCCCAGGCCTTGTGCCTGTGCCGCGGCGGCAGCGGCGGCACCTGTGGCGCCAGGAACAGCCGCCCGCGCAACTTTTGCAGCGCTCGCCGCGGCAAGGTCCAGGGGTTCTGCCCGTCCAGCGTGAGCTGGCCCGCCACCGGCGGCAGCGCGCAGGCCAGCACCTGCAGCAGCGTGGTCTTGCCGGCGCCCGAGGGGCCGATCACCGCCAATGGCTCGCCGCGCAACACGCGCAGGTTCAGTGGCCTCAATGCCGGCGCCATGCCCGCCCGGGCCGCCGGGTGGCGCGCGGCCACGGCCTGCAGTTCGATCTGCACGATGGGTGCCCTGAACTCAGAGCAGCCCGGCGCTGCGCGCCGCGGCTTCCAGACCCTTGTAGTTCTCGGGCGTGGTGGCGATGTAACGAGTGGCGCGGTTCAGGCGCAGGATCTCTGCCTGCTCGGGCTTGGCCGGGTCCAGTGCCAAGAGAGCGGCCTTCACGCGGTCTTGCAGGGCCTGGGGCATGTCGGCATGCACCGACCAGTTGTAGTTGAAATAGGGCGGGGTGGTGTAGAAAACGTCGACGGCCTTGGTGTCGACGCGGTTCTCGCTGACGAATTTGCGCCACACGGTGATGTCCAGCGCGGCGGCGTCGACCTTGCCGCTGACCACCGAGGCGATGGTGGCGTCGTGCGCACCGCTGTAGGCGATGCGGCGGAAATCCTTTTCCGGGGTGATGCCCGCCTGCAGCAGGAAGCTGCGCGGCATCAGGTGGCCCGAGGTGCTGCTCTGCGAGCCGAACGAGACCTGCCTGCCCTTCATGTCGGCCAGGGTCTTGATGCCGGAGTCGGTCTTGGCGATGAAGACCGACTGGAAGCGGGTGTCTTCCTCGCGCTGGGCCAGCGGCACGATCTTGCCGCCCGAGCGCAGATTCGCCTGCACATGGGTGAAGCCGCCGAACCAGACCAGGTCCACCTTCTTGTTCACCAGCGCCTCCACGGCCGCCGGGTAGTCGCTCACGGGGGTGAATTCCACCTTCACGCCCAGGGCCGCCTCCAGGTAGGTCGCCAACGGCGTGAACTTGCGCACCTGCTCGGTGGCGGCCTCTTCGGGGATGGTGGTGACGCGAAAGACCTGCTGGGCGTGCGCCAATGCGCCGAAGGCGAGCAGCGCGCAGGTCAGCAGCGAGCGCAGCGTGCGCGAGGGGGACAGGCTGATCATGGAAAGCTCCTGGGGTTGGGCAGGCAGAAGGTGGGCTCGACTCGGGGCACGCCGCCCCGGCCGCATTGGAACCCATCGCGCCCGCGCCTGCAGGCGGCTGGTACATTGCCCCGCGACCCGTTCATCACCCGCCCGCCTCCCCGGCGTGCGAGGGTGCCACGGCACCGAACCTGCCCTTGCCCCCCAGGACCCGCCCATGCGCAGCCCGCGTTTCATCGACCTCACGCCGCCCGGCCCGCAACCGTTGGCCGAGGAAGCCGCCGCCGGCCTGCAGGCACGGCCGGCACGGCTGCCGCCGAAATTCTTCTACGACGCCCTGGGCTCGCGCCTCTTCGACGCCATCACCGAGCTGCCCGAGTACTACCCCACGCGCACCGAAGCCGCGATCCTGGCCAAGCACCGCGCCGGCATCACCGCCGCCGTGCACGCCGCCGTGGGCCGCGGGGCGACCATGGTCGACCTGGGTGCCGGCAGCTGTGCCAAGGCCGCCGGCCTCTTCGCCGCCTTCGAGCCCGCGTGCTACGTGGCCGTGGACATTTCGGCCGACTATCTGCAGGGCACGCTGCAGCGCCTGCAGCAGCTGCACCCGGCCGTGGAGATGGTGGGCGTGGGCATGGACTTCTCGGCCCGGCTGGCGCTGCCGCCGGACCTGATCCGCGGCCGGGCGCTGGTGTTCTACCCGGGTTCCAGCATCGGCAATTTCGCGCCCGCGGCGGCGCTGCGCCTGCTGCGCGAAGCCCACGCTGCGGCCCAGGGCGGTGCGCTGCTGATCGGCGTGGACTGTGTCAAGCCCGCCGACGTGCTGGAGGCCGCGTACGACGACGCGCTGGGCGTCACGGCCGCCTTCAACCTGAACCTGCTGCGCCACCTGAACCGGCTGCTGGGCAGCGACTTCGACGTGCGGCAGTGGCGGCACGTGGCGCTGTTCAACCGCGCCGAGTCGCGCATCGAGATGCACCTCGAGGCGCGGCAGTCGCTCACCGTGCGCTGGCCCGGCGGCGAACGCGACTTCGACGTCGGCGAGCGCATCCACACCGAGGACTCGTACAAGTGGCAGCCGGCCGATTTCCAGGCCCTGCTGCACGACGCCGGGTTCAGCCAGGTGCAGCACTGGACCGACGCGCTGGGCTGGTTTTCGCTGATGCTGGCGCGGGCCTGAGCCGGCTGGGTCGGCCGGCCCCGGTGCGGCCGCTGGCGGCGTGCTTCAGGGGGTAAGCGTATCTTTCCACGACCCCTGCCCTCGCGCGTAGATGGTGGCGTGCCCTCGTCGCTGGCGGGCAGGTGTCGCGCAAGCCTCAACTGCTGGTGCCGGTACCCGCTTGGCGCGGCTGGTCGGCAGCACTGCGGCGCTTACCTGACCTTGATGGCTGAGCGTCGGCAGTGTGACGGACAGCGGCCACTGGGCGATGTCACCTCGCGGGTGGCCATCAAGAGTCGTTCGTGGCTGGCGGCTTTGCTGCCGCTCGACTGCACCTTTATTGACAATGTACGGTACATCAACGTACATGTCGTCCGAAGGAGACCTCGGAATGTTGCCCATCACCGATTCCAGTCGAACCGCGCGCGTCGAAGCGCGCATTGCGCCGGATGCGCTGGCCGTTGTTCGGCGCGCCGCCGAAATCCAGGGTCGCAGCCTCAGTGACTTTCTGGTCGCTGCCGCCCTGAAAGACGCTCACCGGACGATCGAGGAAGCGCAGATCATCCGCCTCTCGGTCGACGATCAGCAGCGCTTTGCAGAAGCGTTGTTGAACCCGCCGCCCCTGGCGCCAGCGATGAAGCGAGCCCTTCAGGCGCACAGGCGGCTCGTTCGTGAATCGAAGTGACCGGAGATTTTCGACTTGAGGTTCTGGGGGCGCAGCACGATCGAACCCGATTCAAGTGCGGCGTCGCAGCGCTGGATGGGTATTTCCGAACGCAAGCCACGCAGGATGCACGCCGTCGTGCCAGTGCGTGCTATGTCGCAGTCCTGGATGAAACCAACGCCGTCGCCGGCTACTGCACCCTGGCCGCGGGCAGCGTACCGCTGACCGACTTGCCCGAGAATTTTTCGAAGCGACTACCCAGTTATCCATCGGTCCCGGCCAGTTGCTGACGCTCGCGAGTATCTTGGTCGCAATGGCAGGCCGTACCTACGCTGCCAGTGCGTAAGCGCCATCGTTCTTGATCACCTCTTCCCACCCGAGGCAGGCCAGAGCGACGGTGCGCGGCACTGGCTTGGAGCCGCTGCGGTAGTAGGCGAGCATGCGACGGGACAAGCCCAGCGCTACCGCCGCCGCGTCGAGGGTCAGGTCGTTCCTGGCCATCCAATTCCAGATGAATTCATGCGATACGCTGCCCGCCTGCTCAACGGCACGTGCGCGCAGGTTGTCGGCTGCCAACTCCAGTTCGTCGTCGTTCGCCCAGATCACCGAGGCGCCGTGGTCACCGACCTTGGCCGAGCTGAACACTTTGGGATCCTTCAGCCGTTCCAGCGCAGGGTGCTGCTTGATCGTGTCTACCAGACTGACTTCGAATTGCTCGCCATCCGCATAGCGCAGCAGCAAGCTGGCGGTCGGCGTTGCCTTCACGCTGGACAGAGTGAATTGCTTTGGCCTCATGGGTTCAGTTCCTTCCACTTCGTGGCCAGCAGAGCCACATTCTGGCTGGCCCAAGCCAGCGCTTCCTTGAACACTGCCGGCCGTACCGTGCCGTCAATGACCCGCAGGGATGCCAAGTCAATCAGAGCTTCGGAGCCATCGTTGGCCAGCACATGGAAGTGCGGCGGGTTGTGGTCGCCAGCGTACATGGTGAGCTTGGATTTCGGGAGCCGAATCAGCGTTGCCATGCGGAATTGTAGTGCAATGGTTGCACCCGTTGCGGTGCGTCCCATGATTGTCAAGGCAGGCCGGGGCGGGATCAGACCGACAAATTCCGCTACCAACGAGTCGTACGGCAGATGACGTCGGGCGGCTGTAGGGGGCTGAATCCGAGACCCCTGACTCAGCGGTACGAACGTCGGTTTGCGGGCCTCGAAATCGAAAGCTCGAATGTCGGCCCTGGGTAGATGGCCGCTGGTGAGCAGTCGCAGCTCACGGTCGGCTGACTGGCGCCCTGCCGTCACACCGTTCAGGTCGGCTCGCTCGGCAGACTTTTCTGGGCTGGCTTGGCAGTGGCTTTGCCGGCGGCGCGATCGACCAGCACGTCCGCGTAGCGCTCGACGTCCCCCGCAAGTTGATGTGCAAGGAGTGCGCCGGTCCGATCCGCCGCAGCCAGTCCGCCTTGATCCCGACACCGTCACGATTGAGGCTCGCCACGACGCCGTCCATGCGATTCGTGTTCCAGGCCAACACCATGTGGGTCAGCGGCGCGTGAGCGCCGGAGATGGCCGTCATCTCGTGCCGCCGTCGGCCATGCTCGGGGGGCCACTTGGCCGCCATGAATGGCGCGCTGCAGCTGGTGGACCGACTCCTTCAGGGCGCGCAGCTGCGCAGCCCGGCAAAGATATCGTTGCGTGCGGCCGGGAAATAGTTGCGGTAGCGAGGCCAGCGCATGCGCGGCTGGGTGGCGAACGAAGCGCCGCGCAGCACCGGCCGGCCGTCGAACCAGGGCGCCGAGTAGTCGCGGTAGGGGTGCGGCGTGAAACCGGGGTAGGGCGCGAAGGCGCTGGCCGTCCACTCCCAGACATCGCCCCAGCGGAAATCTTCAGGGCGCTGCAGCGCCGCCGCTTCCCATTCGGCTTCGGTGGGCAGCCGGCGGCCGGCCCAGGCGCACCAGGCCAGCGCTTCGTGTTGCGTCAGGTGGCACGCGGGCAGGGCGGGGTCCAGTTCGGTCCAGCGGCCGTGGCGCCATTGCTGCCAGGCGTGGCCGCTGCGGCGCAGGTAGCGCGGCGCAGTGGCCTGCGTTCGTGCCAGCCACGCGCGGCCGGCATCGGTCCACCAGCGGGGCTCGGCGTAACCGCCGGCTTCCACGAAAGGCAGGAATTCGGCCCAGCGCCGGGCCTGCCGATCGATGCGAAAGGGTGCGAGCACGACCTCGTGTGCACCGAGTTCGTTGTCGAAGGCGAAGCCCGCGCCGGCATGGCCCAGCCGGTGCAGCCCGCCTTCGAGCGCCAGGTCGCCGGCGGGCGGCGGCAGCGGCGCAGGCTGCCAGCGCGGGTCGGTGATCGGCACGCCCAGCGCCTGCGCCATGTAGACGGCGGCCTCGTGGTGCATGTCCTCGTGGAACAGCGCCCAGCGGAAGAAAAACAGCGCATCGTCGTCCTGCGGCGTTTCCGCGAGCAGCTCGAGGGTTCGCGAAAGCTGGGCCGCCAGGTCGGCCCGCGTGGCGCTTGCATCGGGCAGCGGCAGCGTCCAGCGGCTGTCGTGCGGCACCGCGCTGGAGTTGTACAGCGCATCGCCACCGGCGCGCACGCCGGGCGGGCGTGCCACCAAAGGGTCGGCGGCGGCGCCCCGCTGCCGCTGCGGGTTGCGCGCCAGCCACCATTCCTGGAACCAGCCGATGTGGCCCAGTTCCCACAGCGGCGGGTTCAGCTCGGCTCGCTGCGGCACCACCAGTTGCGGCAAGGTAATTTCGTACAGCGCAAACGTGCCCAGGGTATCGTCCCGGCTGGCCGACAGTGCCTCGGCCAGCGCCCGGCGATCCAGTTGCCGAGGGCCGTCTTCACGGGGGTTGATCGTGGTTTCGGGGCTCATTCGCTGCAGTTTCGCTGCCGGTTCGGGTTAATCTCCGAGCTCAGTGAAGCGCAAAGAAATCGTGATCGTGACGCCCGCGCTGGCCTCGGCCAACAACGGCAACTGGCAGACGGCGTGGCGCTGGGCGCGCTTCCTGTCCGCGGATTATCGGGTTCACATCACCGATGCCTGGGGGGCGGGGCGGCCCGGCACCGACGCGGCACTGATGATTGCGCTGCATGCCCGCCGCTCGGCGGCTTCGGTGGCCGCCTGGCACGCGGCGCACCCGCAGCGCCCGCTGGTGCTGGTGCTCACCGGCACCGACCTGTACCGTGACATCGACACCGAAGCCGATGCCCAGCGCTCGCTGGCCCTGGCGCAGCGCCTGGTGGTGCTCAACGAAGCCGGGCCGGCGCGCCTGCCGCCGGCGC
>JAABPT010000466.1 GCA_011391855.1 Burkholderiales bacterium | reverse complement strand
ACGGCCGACGGCACGCGCGGCTTGGCAGCCAACCCCATCCTGCAGGGGCAGCATCCCGAATACATCGCCAAGCAGCTGACCGAATTCAAGTCCGGCAAGCGTCAGAACGCGGTCATGGCCGGCATGGCGGCGGCCTTGTCCGAAGAGGATATGAAGCACCTGGCGGCCTTTTACGGAACGAAGAAGCCGGTGACGGGTGCTGCCAAGAGCAAGGACACCATCGGTCTGGGCGAGCAGATCTACCGCGGCGGCATCGTCGCCAAGCAGGTGCCCGCGTGCTCGGGCTGCCACAGCCCCAACGGCGCCGGCATCCCGGCCCAGTACCCGCGGCTCGGTGGCCAGCACGGCGAATACACCGAAGCGCAGCTGAACGCTTTCCGCTCGGGCGCGCGCGCCAACAACGGGCAGATGATGACCATTTCCGGCAAGATGAACGACCGCGAGATCGCCGCGGTGTCCGACTACATCGCCGGTTTGCGCTAGTTCGCAGCGCAATCCAACACATGCGGGCTGGTCTTGACCAGCCCGCTGTCCTTTGTGCGGGCCGCTGCTGTAACTTCTGCGGTCCGGGGCACGACAGACAACGGTGCCTCTTCTCCGATGTCGCCGACGTCTCCGATGCCTCCGATGTGATGCCCATGCCCAAAGATCGAGCTTACGACCCCCCCGTCTCCTCGGAGATCACGCCGCGCCAGGTCGTTCTCGACCGCCGGCAACTGATGCAGGGCGCTGCCGCCCTGGCCGCAATGACCGCGCTGCCGGGGCTGGCGCAGTCCGCCCGGCCCGGCAAGCTGGCGCCGCTGCCGGCGGTGAAGACCACGCTGGCCGGTGCGCTGACGATGGACAAGCCCACGCCCTACGCCGACGCCACCAGCTACAACAATTTTTATGAGTTCGGCACCGACAAGGCCGACCCCGCACGCGCCGCCGGTACGCTGAAAACGAGCCCCTGGACCGTGGTGGTGGAGGGCGAAGTCAGGAAGCCCGGCACCTGGGATATGGAATCGCTGCTCAAGCTGAGCGCCATGGAAGAGCGCGTCTACCGCCTGCGCTGCGTGGAGGGCTGGTCGATGGTCATCCCTTGGGTGGGCTATTCGCTGGCCGAGCTGGTGAAGCGGGTCGAACCCACCGGCAACGCCAAATTCGTGCAGTTCGTGACCCTGGCCGACCGCGCCCAGATGCCGGGGCTGCGCTCTGCCGTGCTCGACTGGCCGTACGTGGAAGGCCTGCGCCTGGACGAGGCGTTGCATCCGCTCACGATGCTGGCCTTCGGCATGTACGGCGAGGTGCTGCCCAACCAGAACGGTGCCCCGCTGCGCCTGGTGGTGCCTTGGAAATACGGCTTCAAGAGCGGCAAGTCCATCGTGCGCATCCGCTTTCTCGAGCGTCAGCCGAAGACCAGCTGGGAAACATCAGCGTCCAGCGAATACGGCTTCTATTCCAACGTCAACCCGCAGGTCGACCACCCGCGCTGGAGCCAGGCCACCGAGCGCCGCATCGGCGAGGACGGCCTGTTCGCGAAGAAGCGCCCCACGTTGCTGTTCAACGGCTACGAACCCCAGGTCGGCCAGCTCTATGCCGGCATGGACCTGAAGCGTTTCTTCTGATGTCTGATGGGTCGGTGAACGCGCTCGGGCGCGTCGCACTGCCACCCGGCACGCGCCCGTGGCGGGTTGCCACTGCCAATCGGCTGCTCATGCACCGAGCCGCCAAGCCGCTGCTCTTCACGGCCGCGCTGGGGCCGTTGGCCTGGCTGGTCTGGGGCGCCTTCGCCGATGCGCTGGGCGCCAACCCGGCCGAGGCGCTGATCCGCGCCACCGGCGACTGGACGCTGCGTTTCCTGTGCCTGACGCTGGCCATCACACCGCTGCGGCAATGGACCGGCTGGCAGGCACTGGCGCGGCTGCGCCGCATGCTGGGCCTGTTCACCTTCTTCTATGGCGTGCTGCATTTCCTGTGTTTTGCGTGGCTGGACATGGGCCTGAACCTCCAGGACATCGTGCGCGACATTCCCAAGCGCCCGTTCATCCTGGTCGGCACCGCGGCGCTGCTGCTGATGCTGCCGCTGGCTGCGACCTCGTTCAATGGCGCCATCCGCTGGCTGGGTGCGAAGCGCTGGCAGGCGCTGCACCGCGCCGTCTACATGACCGCGGGGCTGGCAGTGCTGCACTTCTTCTGGATGCGAGCCGGCAAGAACGACTTTGCCGAGGTCGGCATCTATGCCGCGATCGTCACCGTGCTGCTGGGCTGGCGTCTGGTGCGGCGACTCCACCGAGGGCGAGAAGTTCGCGGCGCGGCCCCCGCAGGCTGAGCCGCCGGGTGGGCGTCGACGGCCTGTGGCCCGTCGCGCAGGGCTTCAAAGCCAGCCGGCGATTGCTGGATCGACCGCCAAGGCGCGCAGGCAGCGTCCCCGATGCCCGGGATGCGCCGAAGCAGCGTGCAAAGCGGCAGCCACGCGCGCGCGCAGGCCGTTGCGGGCAGCGTCGAGTTCCGGCGCGCTCGGCTCGCCGGCGAGCAGCGGCCCGCGCCACAGTGCCCACACCGCCGGCCAGTGGTCAGCCGCCGGCGATACGCATCCGTCGAGCACACGTTCGAGCGCGACACGATCGAGCCAGACCCGCCGCGGATTCAGGCGCAACCGGCGGTCGTGCATCAGCACGGCGTCGGCGCGGCCGAGCAGGCGGCGCAGTCGCGCCAGCGTGACTTCGAGCGCCTTGTCGCGCCCCTCGCGGCCCTCGCCGGGCCATAGCGCCGCGGCGAGCAAGTCGGTGCCGATGCCCTCGTATCCGCCCTCGACCGCGACGCGACGCAGCAGCGCGAGCGGCTTGCCCGCTGCCTTGCCGCCGCCGGCAGCCAGGTCCGCGCCGTCCACGCTGCAGCGGAAGGTTCCCAGCACCGCGACCCGCACCGACCAGGGCCAACCCTCGGGCCAGGCGGGTTCGGGCGGCGGCAGGTCGCGGCTGACGATCGAGGCGCGCACCCAGTCGGTTTCGACGCCGGCCTCGAGCGCCCGCGCCCACAGCCGCGCCACATGCGTCGGCAGCACGGGCAGCACGCCCGGCCAGTCGAGTTCACGCAGGCGACCCAGGACGACGCGCAGCTTCTCGACCTGTGCCGCCGACCAGCCGCCTTCGGTGCGCTCGTCGCGCACGAGCGCGAACAGGTCGACCAGCACGGCCGTGCGTTCGCGCATGCCTGCGGGCAGTTCGATCGCCGCCAGTTCACGCGCCAGCGCCACCGCCTCGCCCCATGCGCCCAGCGCAAGCAGCGCATAGGCTTCGTAGAGGCGATAGGTGAAGGTGTAGCTCGGCGTCGCGCGAGCCAGGTCGGCCAGGCCGCGGGCGCGCCGGGCCTGCTGCAGCGCGCGGTGCATGTCGCCGCGCACCATGGCGGCGCGCGCCTCGACATCGGCAGCATCGGCCAGCCACAGCGGCGACGTCGCCTCGTCGGCATGGGTGGCGGCGCGCTGCGCCAGCGCCACCGCCGCGACGGGGTCGCTGCGGGCGAGCGCGAGCCGCGCCTGCTTCAGTTGCACGATCACCTGCAAACCGAGGTCCCCGGCGGAGCGGGCCAGCACCAGGGCCTCGTCGAGCAGCGCAGCAACATCGCCGCGGCGGCCGAACCACTCGTGGTGCCAAGCCGCGGCGATGCGCCAGTGCACCCGCGCCCACGGCGACGCCGCGGCATTGGCGTCGGCTACGGCCGCCCGCGGCTGCAGGCGGCTGAATTCGTGGTCGAGCCCGTTGCGTTCGCACCATTCGGCCGCCGCGGTGCACCAGGCGAGCACGGCGTCGGGTTCGGCGCGTTCGATCGCAGCGTCGGCCGCCCCTGCCAGTCCAGCGCGGATCAATGCGACGGCCGGTCCCTCGCGCCCGGCATCGAGCAGGCCGAAGGTCTGCGCCACCGCCAGCCCCGCGGCCACGCGCAGGTCGGCATCGTGGTCGAAGCCAACCGGCACAGCGAGCGCCGGGGCGGCTGCCACGCAGGGCAGGTAGCTGCGCGCGTCCAGATGGCCGCGCAGCAGAACCTGTGCGGCTTCGAGGCTCGGCATGCGCGCGGGGGCGCTCGAAAGTGCGCGCACATTCATCGCGAGGGGCCGGGTCCGGGTCCGGGTCGACTGTGGGTCATCCGTGGGTGGCGGCGGCTGGAACCTGCCCGCAGCATGTCTGCAGTATCGAACATGCCGCCTCGGCGGTCGGAGGACAAAGCCGTGAACAATCATCTTGCCGGTCTGGCCGTCGTGTCGATCGCTCTTGCTGCGCCTCTGGGGGCACATGCGCTGACCGCCCACATCGAGGGCAAGGTCGATTTCGGCTACCACAGAGATTCCCCGTCGGGCGACGTCAGCCTGAGCGACGAACTGGAATTCGACGAGAACTTGGTGCCCAATGCGCTCTCGAGTTTCGCGATCTCGGCCGAGACCTTTGACAGCGTCGGGGCCGCAGTGGGCGCTCGGGTCGGCAACGGCTGGATGCGCTTTCAGAACACGGCTTTGAGCTCGATCTTCGCGACGCCGGGCGGGACCGAAGCGGGCGGCGGGGCACGATTCCTCATCAACGCCACCGTGCAAGACACGCTCACCATCGACGCGCCGGGATTGACCGGGACGGCCGGCTCGGCCAACCTGGGCTTCTGGGTCGACGGAGTCCTGGCGGCAGCCGTCGACGCGTCCCATCCGCGCAGCGAAGGCCAGGCCGAAGGACTTGCCATCGTTGCCGCGAACCTCGTCGCGAACACATCGGCGTTTGGGGCACTGCGCGGCGACGTGGGAAATCCGGAGTGGATGGGCCTGCCTCCGGTCTTGGGCTTCTTCGAGGAATTTCTCGGCGGGATCGTGCACTTCACCTACGGCACGCCCATCGACGTGTTCGTGAGCTTCTACTCGGAGGGTCGCGCCAAAGCGCAATCCAACGATGAAAGCGATACCGTTGGCGGCCTGCCTGCCACCGCCACGCTGGTGAGCGACTTCGGCAACACCATCACCTGGGCCGGCGTGGCCGACCTGCGCGACGCCGGCGGCAGTCCGGTCACGGACTTCACAGCCTTCTCCAGTTCAGGCACGGACTTCCGCTACGCAATCACGGCGCCAGCGGTGCCGGTGCCGGAGCCGGCGACGGTGCTGCTGTTGGCGGTGGGGCTGGCGGGCCTGGCGCTGGGCGTGCGCCGGCGCCAGCGCCCGGCGCCGCTCAGCGCATGAACCCCGGCAGCCACAACGCCAGCGGCTGAAACTCCAGCACCAACACCAGCGCCAGCACCAGCATCAGCACGAACAGCCACACGCCGCGGAAGATGTCGCCCAGGCGCACGTCCTTGAGCAGCGCATTCAGCACGAACAGGTTCATGCCCACCGGCGGGCTGATGAGACCGATCTGCACCACCAGCACGATCAGCACGCCGAACCACACCGGGTCGAAGCCGATGCCGGTGACGATGGGAAAGAACACCGGAATCGTGAGCAGCACCATGCTCAGTTCTTCCATGATGGTGCCCAGCACCACGTAGATCAGCATCATGGCGCCCACCACCATGAGCGGGCTGAAGCCCTGCGACAGGATCCAGTCCTTCAGGTCGCCGGGCATGCTGGTGAAATTGACGAAGCCCGAAAACAGCATCGCCGCGATGAGGATGGTGAACAGCATGGCCGTGGTGCGCGCGCTTTCCACCAGCACCTGGTAGAGCACGCGCCAGGTGAGCGCCCGCCGCGCCAGCGCAAAGAAGAACGCGCCCGAAGCGCCGATGCCCGCGCCTTCGGTGGCCGTGAATACACCGCCGTAGATGCCGCCGAGCACCACCACCACCAGCAGCGCCACGCCCCAGATGTCGCGCAGCGCGCGCCAGCGCTGGCGCCACGGCGTGCGCTCGCCTGCCGGGCCGGCCTGGGGGTCGCGCCAGGTGATCCAGGCCACGCCGGCCATCAGCAGCCCCGCGCACAGCAAGCCCGGCAGCACACCGGCGGCGAACAGATGGCCGATATTGGTCTCGGTGACGATGCCGTAGATGACCAGGATGGTCGAAGGCGGGATCATGATGCCCAGCGTGCCCCCAGCGGCGATGACGCCGGTGCTCAGGTAGTCGGCGTAGCCCAGCTGCTTCATGGGCGGGTACGCCACCTTGCTCATGGTGGCCGCGGTGGCGATGGAGCTGCCGCAGATGGACCCGAACCCCGCGCAGGCCAGCACGGTGGCGTGCGCCAGCCCGCCGCGCAGGTGGCCGATGAAGGCGTAGGCGGCAGCGAAGAGTTCGTGTGCCAGACCGGCACGGGCGACGAAATTGCCCATCAGGATGAACAGCGGCACCACGCTCAATGTGTAGGCGAAGCCGGTGTCGTAGACCACCTGCGCCGCATTGGCC
Source organism: Burkholderiales bacterium (assembly GCA_011391855.1). Taxonomy (GTDB): domain Bacteria; phylum Pseudomonadota; class Gammaproteobacteria; order Burkholderiales; family Burkholderiaceae_C; genus Rubrivivax. The sequence continues at coordinate 5,075 of JAABPT010000466.1, read as the reverse complement.
AGGGTCGGCACCCAGCCGCGCACCAGCCCCAGCCCGACGAAGCCCACCAGACCCATCGCGAAAGCCAACGGCACGCGCAGCAGCGCCAGCACGAAGACGGCGCCGAAGGCCAGCAGCGCCTCGGTCACTGGACTGCCCTTCGCGCTGCGCGCTCCGGGGTGAGCGCTTTGGAGCGGCCAGGCGCGGTCACTGGACTGCCCTCCGCGCTGCGCGCTTCGGGATGAGCGCTTTGGAGCGGCCAAGCGCGCTCATGCCGCCTCGTCCGTGACGACGGCGTGGTGGTGCGCCGCCGGCCGCCAGGCCAGCAGGCCGTGCAGCGCGGCCGTCACCGCGCACAGCACGCTCATCAGGTACACGAACAGCGGCAGCGGCAGCTTCAGCTGGGCGGTGATGTCGCCGTAGCTCGCCATCTGCCCGGCCTTGAGCCACATCAGCCAGGCCAGACCACCTAAAGCGCCCATGCACAGCAGGTCGACCAGCGCCTGCTGCATGCGGCGCACGGCCGGCGGCAGCCAGCGGTCGAGCGAGTCGAAGACCACGTGCTCGCCGGCCAGCGACACCAGCGGCAGGCCGGCGAAGATGACCACCACCATCAGCAGCTCGGTCAGTTCCAGCGAACCCGGCACCGACGCCGACAGCAGCTTGCGTCCGCTCACGTCCACCAGCGTCAGCGCCATGATGGCGAACAGCGCCACCGCGGCCAGCAGGCCGCACAGCGTGGCGAGGTGACGTCTCAACGCTCAGGCGCCGTGTGCGCAGGTCAACGCCGCGTCACTGCAGCCTGGCGATCTCGGCACGGAAGTCGGCCAGCGCCTTCTTCGGGTCCTTCATGCCCTTGGCCTCGGCCGCCTTGGCCCAGGTGTCGACCAGCGGTGCCACCTTGTCGTTGACCGTCTTCACGAAGGCGGCGTCGGCCGTCGTCACCTGCACGTTGTTGGCCTGCATGAAGGCCAGGCCGCGGCGGTCGACCTTGTCCCAGCCCTTGCCGAACAGGCGCGCGGCAAATTCGCCCGAGAGCTCGTCCACGGCCTTCTTCACGTCGGCCGGCAGGCCGTCGTACTTGGCCTGGTTCATCATGAAGACGAAGCTGGTGTTGTACAGACCGCCCGGGAAGCGCGTGCCGTACTTGATGACCTTGTCGATCTTGAAGCTCTCCACCGACTCGGCCGGAAACAGCGTGCCGTCCATGACGCCCGACGACAGCAGCTCGTAGCTTTCCGGCGCCGGCTTGAGCGTGACGTTCATGCCCAGGGCCTTGCTGATCTCGTTGACCATGCCGCCGCCCACGCGCCACTTCAGGCCGGCCAGGTCGTCGGCCTTGGCAATGGTGCGCTTGGTATTGAAAACGATGCCCGGGCCATGCGTGAAGACGGCGAGGACCTTCACGCCCTTGTGTTCCTCGGCCATGGCCGGGGTGCGCGTGTACACGCGCTGGAAGGCCACCGACACCGGCTCCGCGGTATCGCCCAGGAACGGAAATTCGGCCATCTGCGTGGTGGCGAATCGCCCCGGCGTGTAACCGTGCACGGTGTAGGAAATGTCGGCCAGGCCGTTGCGCACGGCGTCGAAGGTGGCCGGCGCCGCCGCCACGCCGCGCGGCAGGACGTTGCACTTGGCCTTGCCGGCGGTCTTCTGCTCGAGCTGGGTGCACCAGTCCTTCTGCGTTTCGCTCAGCGTGTGCGATGGCGGCAGCCACGACGAGACGGTGAACACGGTCTGGGCCGTGGCCGGCAGGGCCAGCAGGGCCAGCAGGCAGGTGGCGGCAAGGGCAAACGGACGAACGGGGAACATGGGGCCTCTCCGGCAGTGGGGATGTCGGCCAGGATTGTGACCCGCGCCCGCAGCGCCGCGGAATTGCAGAAAACGAGCAGCGCCGGCCGGTGCAGGGACCGACCGAGGAGACCCGCGCATGCCATGCGTTGGCGGCCGCGTGAGCTCGTGCACGGCCACCCCCCGCGCCCGCGGGGTCCACCGATTCGCCGACGCTGCATAGCATGGGCTGCATGCAACCGCAGGCGGACACGATGGCCCCCTCCACACTGCTCGACGAGTCTTCCCGCGAAAGCCTGCGCCGGGCCGCGGCCGCGCTGGACGCCGCCGAGGCCGGCGGACAGGCGCATGCGGTGAGCCTGGCCCTTTCGCACATGGCGGCCTGCTACCGCAGCGTCAGGGCGTTGGCCAGCGCAGAGAGTCACTACGAGGCGGCCCTGCGCTGGGCCCGCAGCGCCGGTTCCACGGACCAGATCGTGGACCTGTTGTGCGACCTGTGCGAGACCGCGGCCGCGGTGGCCGAGGCACTGGAGTGCCAGCAGCGGGGGCTCGGTCGAAGCGCACGCGAACGCGCTCGTGACCATGTCTTCGAGGCCACCACGCTGGTCGGTCAGGTGGCCGACCCGGGCTGGGAAGCCAAAGTTCTGCTGCGCATCAGCGACGTGCTCGACCGCTGCGGCGACCACGACGACGCCGCACAGCTGCAGGTGAGGGCCTTGCGGTTGATGTCGGGCAGCCTGAGCACCGGCGGCGCGGACCCGAGCCAGCTGCCCAGCCTGGGGCGGCTGGCGGACGGCTGAACCGCCACGGAAGCAAGCAGACTCCTGTTGACCACTAGCAAGGTGACCAACTTGACAATGTGTCGGAAAACTTTACATCATGCATGGCACAGCGCCATCTGAGGCAAGCCGAAGTTCTGTAACTCATTGAAAATCAAAGACTATTGTTCAAAAGCTGGATGTCGGCATACAAGTTGCTTTAAGGAACACAACAAGGTTCAAAGGAGTTCAAAGGTGATTTCAAGTTTCCAAAGAAGTGCTGGGGCCCTACTGGCCAGTTTTTTTGCAGTCGCCGGCGTGGCAAGCGCCGCACCGACCGTGCTGACGACAAAGATCAGCATGGATAACGGCTACGTCGCCTATGTTTCCACGAGTGACTCAGTCGCTGGCACGCAATTTGGCGCCGGTAACAACTGGACAACCACTTTTGTAAACGCGACGAACTTGCTTGCTGGTGTCGACTACTTCCTTCACGTTTACGGCTACGACCAGGGTGGCGTGGCGGGGTTCTTGGGTGAGTTCACGCTGTCCGGAGCTGGGCACGAATTTTCGAACGGACAGACGACCCTGCTGACCAACGCAACGGACTGGCAAGCCAACTCGACCGGGTTTGCGTCACCTTATTCGGCGGTTTCAACTTGGGGAACGGATGGCGTGAGTCCTTGGGGCAATCGTCCCAACATCGCCAACACTGCGACCTGGATCTGGTCTGGCAACAACAACACCGTTAACGCGGCGTACTTCACGACCAAGATCTCTGCCATCCCAGAACCAGCCTCGCTTGCACTCGTAGGCTTGGCGCTGGCAGGCTTGGGTCTTGCTCAACGACGGAGGAACGGCACGGCCTGAGGCTTAGCTTCGACGTGTCAGGCGAAAATCAAAAGGGGCCTTTGGCCCCTTTGATCTTTCCCTGTAAATCGCCCGCGAGTTCAGTGCGGAGTGGCGCGCTCCATGCACGTGGGCGCTGCCAATGCGTTCAGCGCCTGCCCAGCACCGGCGCGAGCGCCCGCCCGGTGTGCGACCCCGCCGCCACCACCGCCTCGGGCGGGCCGGCCACCACCACGCGGCCGCCGCCGGCGCCGCCTTCGGGGCCCAGGTCGATGACCCAGTCGGCTTCGGCGATGACGTCCAGGTCGTGTTCGATGACGACCACGCTGTGGCCGCCGTCCACCAGCCGGTGCAGCACGCGGATGAGCTTCTGCACGTCGGCCATGTGCAGGCCCACCGTGGGTTCGTCCAGGACGTACAGCGTGTGCGGCGCCCTCTGGCCGCGGCGGGTGACGTCGTCGCGCACCTTGGAAAGCTCCGTGACGAGCTTGATGCGCTGGGCCTCGCCCCCGCTGAGCGTGGGTGAGGGCTGACCCAGCGTGAGGTAGCCCAGGCCGACGTCCTTCAGCAATTGCAGCGGGTGCGCGATGGCCGGCATCGACGCGAAGAACTCCACCGCCTCGTCGACCTCCATGCGCAGCACGTCGCCGATGCTCTTGCCGCGCCAGGTGACGGCCAGCGTCTCGGGGTTGAAGCGCGCGCCGTGGCAGGCGTCGCAGGGCACCTTCACGTCGGGCAGGAAGCTCATGGCGATGGTCTTCACGCCCTGGCCTTCGCAGTCCGGGCAACGGCCTTCGCCGGTGTTGAAGCTGAAGCGCGCCGCGCCGTAGCCGCGCGCCTTGGCTTCCAGCGTCTCGGTGTAGAGGCGGCGGATGGCGTCCCAGAAGCCGATGTAGGTGGCCGGGCAGCTGCGCGGCGTCTTGCCGATCGGCGTCTGGTCGACCTCGAGCACGCGGTCCACGGCCTCGAAGCCGGTGAGGCCTGCGCAGCCGGTCCACGCCGCGTGGCGACCGCCTGCCAGCGCGTCGCGCCCGGCCTTCGTCTGCTTCTGCGCCACCGCGGCGCTCACGCTGGCCAGCAGCACGTCGCGCGCCAGTGTGCTCTTGCCCGAGCCGCTGACACCCGTCACCGCCACCAGCCGCTGCAGCGGCACCGCCACGCCGATGTGCTGCAGGTTGTGCAGCGAAGCCCCCGTCAGGCGCAGCGCCGGCGCGTCGCTGGCCACCGCCCGTCGCGGCTGCAGCGGGTGCTGCAGCGGCGTGGCCAGGAAGCGGCCGGTCACCGAATCCGGCTGGCGCGACAGGTCGGACACACTGCCCTGCGCCACCAGCGTGCCGCCGCGCTTGCCGGCGCCGGGGCCGATGTCGATCAGGTGGTCGGCGCGGCGGATGGTGTCCTCGTCGTGCTCCACCACCACCAGCGTATTGCCCTTGTCGCCCAGCTTGGCCAGCGCGCCGAGCAGGATGCCGTTGTCGCGCGGGTGCAGGCCGATGGTGGGCTCGTCGAGCACATAGCACACGCCCTGCAGGTTGCTGCCGAGCTGCGCCGCGAGCCGGATGCGCTGCGCCTCGCCGCCGCTGAGCGTGGGTGAGGGCTGGCCCAGCGTGAGGTAGCCCAGGCCCACGTCCTTCAGCAATTGCAGCGGGTGCGCGATGGCCGGCATGCTGGCGAAGAAGTCCACCGCTTCGTCCACTTCCA
>JAABPT010000465.1 GCA_011391855.1 Burkholderiales bacterium | reverse complement strand
CCGTGCCGGTCAACGCCATGGACGGCGCTGCCTGCCATGCACGTTGACGATTCTGGAGCCGCCCGTCCGACGCCAGTTGAGCCCCCTCAATGATCGACGTGGCTCCTGTGCCGGAGGTGACACCAGCCGGGTCGAATCAACCGCCTGGGCGCGCCGCCGCCGCGTTCGACTTCTCGTCGCCGCCCAGCAGCACGGCCAGGCGCTCGCGCACGGCCGCGGTGTGCACCGGCAGCACGACCACGTCGCCCGGCCGTGCCCAGGCCAACAATTCCCGCGCCGCGGCTTCCTCGTCGGGTTGCAGCGTCACGCACCCGGCTGCCAGGCCGGCGGCGTGCAGCGCCCGGCAGATCAGCGCCGGCACCTCGCCGGGGGCGCGGCCGCGCAGCATCAGCGGCAGTTCCTTGACGACGACGCGATCGGGGGCAAAGCGCGCCGCCGTGCGCGCCAGTTCGGTGATGGCCGCGTCGTCGCGATTGCCGGCCTGGCCGAGCAGCAGGCCCAGGCGGCCGCGGGTCTGTGGTGGCTCGACCGCCGCGTCCGTTGGTTCCGCGTGCAATGCGCGCGCCACTTGCAGCAGCTGCGCCAGGCCGTCGGGGTTGTGGGCATAGTCGACGAGCACGGTGGCGCCGCGATGGAGCCAACGTTCCAGCCGCCCCGGGTTGTCTTGCGGCCGCGCGCCGAAGCGCGCCAGCGTTTGGCGCAGGGCAGCCACGGGCAGGCCCAGACCCGCCGCGGCCAACGCGGCGGCCGCGGCGTTCTCGACGTTGTGCCGCGCCGCACCGGCCAGCGAGACCGGCATCGCCGCCAGCGCGCCGAGGTCGTGCCGTTCGCCACCGTGGTCCAGCAGCAGGTGGCCTTGCGCCACGCCGCAGGTGCTGCCGCCGGCCGACCGCAGGGCCGCCAGCGCGGGATGGTCGTGCGCGTGCGCGAACAGCGCTTGCCGCGCCCGCGCCGCGTGCGGCAGCCGCTGGGCGGCGGCCATCAGCACGGCATCGCCGGCATTGAGCACCAACAGGCCACCAGTGGCCACGGCATGGGCCACGATCAGCTTGGTTTCGGCCAGGTCGTCGGCGTCTTCCATGCCGTATTCGCCCAGGTGGTCGGCGCTGATATTGGTGACCACTGCTACGTCGGCGCGTGCCAGCGCCAGCCCGCGGCGCAGCAGGCCGCCACGCGCGGTTTCCAGCACCACCAGGTGCGCGCCCGGGTGGCGCATGACGGCGCGGGCGCCGGCCGGGCCGGCGTAGTCACCCCCGGCCACCTTTTGGCCGGCGACGAAGACGCCTTCGGTGCAGCAGTACCCGGTGTCGAATCCTGCCGCTGAGGCCATGGCGGCCAGCAGCCGCACCGCCGTCGTCTTGCCGTTGCTGCCGGTGACCAGTGCCGTGGGCACGTCGTGCAGGTCGGGCCAGGGCACGTCCATCGGCAGGGGCAGCGCGGCGCGCGGCCAGCAGCGGCTGCCGCTGCCGGCGCCCAGCGAGACGGTGTCGTCGTCTTCGAACAGCGGCACACCGTGCGCCGCGGCTGCCGTGCGCAGCCGCACCAGCGGGCGCGAGCGTTCGGCGTCGGCACGGGTTCCGAAGTCGGCCGCCAGCGCGGCCAGGTCGTCGGTGGCGGGCTGTGTCGGCCCGACGCCTTCGGCGGCCAGCGCACCGCAGCCATCGGCCGCGCGCTCCCAAGCCCACTCGTTGATCTCGGTGGCGGTCAACAGCAGGTCCACCGGCGCAGCGAAGGCCAGCGTGGTGCCTCGTGCATGGCGCCGGCTCACCGGCTGCGGGTGGGGCCAGCCCAGCGCAGCGCACAGCCTGTTGACGTTCTCTGCCCAGGCAGCAAGCGCGTGCCCGTCGCGGGCCGCAGCGGTGAGTGCAGTCAGTTCCGCCGCCGGCGTGGCAGACCAGCGGTTGGGGCCGGGCAGGCGGCGCGAATCGTCGAAGGCCTGGGGCGCCTCGGCCGGCGGGGGCGGAATGGGCACGGAATGCGCGGCGGCGTCAGTCGCCGGCTTCGCCGACGAAACGCAGCCCGCGTTCGTCGCGCACGAAGCCGGCGGCCTGCATGGCGCCTTCGTCGTGTGCGGCCATGGCCAGCGCATCGTCGGCGGGTTCGGGCGCTGGCTTCGGCGGCGCAGTGGCTGCGCGCGGCGCGCCGCCCGCGGCCGCGTCGGGCTTGAACTTGATGACCTGTTTCCACGACCGCGTCAGCGCATCGGCGAACACCAGCAGCAGGTCGCCGCTGCGGCCCATGCGCAGCGCAGCGTCGATGGCCTCTTGTTCGTCGGGGATCAGCGTGATGGCGTCTTCGGGCACGCCCTGCTCACGCAGCACGGCAGCGATCATCTTCGGCACTTCGTCGGGCGCGCGCCCGCGCAGGCCGTCGTCGCGCCGGCAGACATAGTGGTCGAAGCGCCCGGCCACCGCGAGCGCGATATCGCGGATGTCCTCGTCGCGCCGGTCGCCGGGGCCGGCCACCACCACGATGCGCCGGCCGCGCACGTCCAGGCGCTGCGCCAGGTCGGCCATCACGCCCACGGCATGCGCGTTGTGGGCGTAGTCGAAGATCACCTTGAACGGGTGCTCGTCGTAGACGTTCATGCGCCCCGGCGCCTGGAAGAAGGTGGTGTCGAAGGTGCGCAGGCCCTGGCGGATGGCGTCGAGCTTGAGCCCCAGGCTGAAGGCACAAGCCGCTGCGAACATCGCGTTCTGCACGTTGTGCATGGCGCGGCCTTCCAGCGTGGCCGGGATCAGGTGCGTCCACATCAGCGGGATGTGCCGGCCCTTGTCGTAGAGCGTGATCATCTGGCCGTTCACGCCATGCTCCAGCGCGCAGGCGCGGCCGCCGGCGCGGATGTGCTCGCGCATGAAGCCACCAACGCTTGCATGCTGCGGGCTGATCGTCACGTAGCAGAGATGTTTCGCGTCGGTGTGCGCGCTCATGCGGATCACGTTCTCGTCGTCGGCATTCAGCACCGCGCAGTCGCGAGCCACTTCGACGATGACGCGCTTCACTTCGGCCAGCTGCTCCAGGTTGTCGATCCCTTTCATGCCCAGGTGGTCGCTCTGCACGTTGAGCACCGCGCCTACGTCGACCCAGGGCACGCCCATGCCGGCGCGCAGCAGGCCGCCGCGCGCAATCTCGAGCACGGCGATGTCGATCTTGGGGTCGGCCAGCACCATGCGCGTGGCCACCGGCCCGGTCATGTCGCCTTCCACGGTGCGCTGGCCGTCGATATAGACGCCGTCGGTGGTGGTCAGCCCCGGCGTGTGGCCGGCCATCTTGGCGATGTGCGCCAGCATGCGGCTGGTGGTGGTCTTGCCGTTGGTGCCGGTGATCGCGGCAATTGGCACGCGGCTGGCGCTGCCGGCCGGGAACAGCATGTCGATCACCGGGCCGGCAGCGTCGCGCGGCGTGCCAACGCTCGGCGCCACGTGCATGCGAAAACCCGGCGCGGCATTGATCTCGCAGATGCCCGATCCGGCGTTCCTGGCGTCCTTGTAGCTCTCGGTGATATCGGGGCACAGGAAGTCCACGCCACCCACGTCCAGCCCGATGGCGGTGACGGCGCGCACGGTCAACTCGCGGTTGTCGGGGTGGATGACGTCGGTGACGTCGGTGGCGGTGCCGCCGGTGGACAGGTTGGCGGTGCTGCGCAAGAGCACGGTCTGGCCGCAAACGGGCACGCTGTCCACCGCAAGACCCTGGCGCGCCAGCATCGTATCGGCCTGCGCGTCGAGCTCGATGCGCGTCATCACCTTCTCGTGGCCGACGCCGCGCCGCGGGTCCTGGTTGACCGTGTCGACCAGCTCGCGCACGCTGCGCGCGCCGTCGCCCACCACGTGGCCCGGCGTGCGCCGCGTGGCGGCGATGAGCTCGCCGTTGATGACCAGCAGGCGGTGGTCTTCGCCGTGCAGGAAGGTCTCGACGATGACCGAACTGGCATGTTCGGCCGCCGCCGCAAAACCGGCGCGCACCTCGTCGGCCGTCGCCAGGCCGATGCTGATGCCGCGGCCATGGTTGCCGTTGAAGGGTTTGGTGACGACCGGGAAACCCAGCCGTTCGGCGGCGCGCACGGCGCGGTCGGCGCTGCGCACGAGTTCCTGCTTGGGCACCGGCAGGCCGCAGTTGGCCAGGATCTTGTTGGTCTCTTCCTTGTCCTGCGCCAGCTCCACCGCGATATGGCTGGTGCGCCCGGTGACGGTGGCCTGGATACGCTGCTGGTATTTGCCGTGGCCCAGCTGGATGAGACTCTGATCGTTCAGGCGCAACCAGGGGATATTGCGGTCCTCGGCGGCCTTCACCAGCGAGGCAGTGCTGGGGCCCAGCGCGCGGCGCTGCGCGTAGCGGATGAATTCGTCGCGCGCCGTGGCCCAGGTCCAGCCGGCGGGCACGCTGTCGGCGGGCTGCAGTTCGGGCGGCAGCAGCGAGCACAGCAGCTGGATCGCCAGTTCGCCGGCCTCGATGCCTTCGTCGCGCTGCGCATATTCGTAGACCACGGTGTAGACGCCGGGGCGGCCCGCCTTTTCCACGTCCACGCTGCGTGTCTTGCCGAAGGTCACTTCCTCGCCGGCCACGTTCTGCAACTCGATGGCCACGTGTTCGAAGACATGGCCGAGCCAGGTGCCTTCGTCTTCGCGCATGCGGCGGATGAAACCGCCGGGCACGCCCCAGCTGCAGCCATGTTCCTGCAGCCCCGGCAGCGTGGCCACCAGGGTGTCGATATACGCCGGCCCCAGCCGCGCCGTGGGCCAGTCTTCCAGCGGCCCCAGGTCGAGCACCACCTTGATGACCGGAAAGTGCGCATAGAGCGAAGGCCCCACGTACACCGAGCGTTCGAGGATGCGCATCGTGCTGGCTCCTTGCGGTTTCAGGCGGTTTCAGGCGGCGTCAGGTCTTGGCGGCGTGCAGCGTGCCGGCATCGGCTTGCCGCGTGTGCAGGTTGAAGGTGGCGCCCTGCGTCAGGATGTGCAGCTTCACGCCCAGCAGGCACACCGGTCGGCCTTCGTTGACGCTGTCCATCGAGGAGAACTGCACCTCGGCCGCGTCCACCACGGTGATGCCGCCCGAGCCTTGCACGTGCACGGTGTTGTCGGGTGCGATGAAGGCGGCGGTGTCCTCGTCCAGCCCGATGCCCACCGCGAACGGGTTGTAGGCCAGCGCAGTGAGCAGCCGGCCCAGGCGGTCGCGCTGGCGGAAATGCTGGTCGATGATGAAGCGGTTGGTCAGCCCCAGGCCCGGCGCCAGCCGCACGCTGCCGGCGATGGGCGTGCTGCCCTCGTCACCGAACGCAATCATGTGCTCGCTGATGAAGGCCGCGCCGGCGCTGGTGCCTGCCACCGGCACGCCGGCGGCATTCATCAGCCGCACCGCCTTGGCGATGGGGGTGCCACCGAGCAACGTGCCCAGCCGCAACTGATTGCCGCCGGTGAAGAATACGCCGCTGGCCTGCTGCAGGCGGTCCAGGCGGCCGGGCTCTTCGCAGTCTCTGCGGGTGTCGAAGTCCAGCGCCGCGACGCGGCGCGCGCCCAGCGCGGCGAAGATGCGTTCGTAACGCGCGCCGGTGTCGCGCAGCTGGCTGGCGGTGGGGATGACCACGATGTCGGCGCGCGCACCCCCCGCCAGTTCCACGAAACGCGCCAGGATCTGTGGCGAGTTCTCTTTCTCCTCGGCGCCGCCGATGGGCACGATCCAGCCGCGCTCACGTCCCTCGGCCACTTTGCTGGCACACATGCGTTGGATTCCTTTGCTTTGCCGCGATGATGCCAGCGCCAGCCTGGCGCACCATGCGCGCGGTCGCAGCAACCGCTTCGAACTCCGCCGCGGCGGGCGCAGGGGCTACGCGCCGTGTCGATCTGCGCCCGGCGCCGCGGCGGCGAGCACGTCCCGCCCCACCGCCGCCGCGGCGGCCAGTTGATCGATCAGCTCGGGCAGGGGTGTCGGCACCCGCACCATCGGCGGCTTCTGGCGCCGCAGGGCGTCGTCGGGCTGCAGCAGCTCGGCCTTGTGCGCCTCGACCCAGGCGAAGAGTTCCGCCGGGTCGCGGTGGCCCCAGCCCGCCAGGGGGAACCACGACTCGCGATCGGCATCGTCCGTGATGAAGAAGCGCGAGATGTGGGCCATGCCGCCGGGCGCCTCGGGCGGCTCGAACAGGTGGAACGGCACGCCCGTCCAGCCGAGAACCCCCGAACGGATGAGGCCGGGAGCCCCGGCGGCGAGCCGGCGCGCGCAGTCCTCGAGCTGCCGCGTCACCAGGTCGATGCGGCCCATGTTCCAGTGCCCCTTGAGGTATTCGACGCCGTCGATCTCCAGCCCCAGGGCGCAGGACTCGGGGCTGAACCGCGCGCCGATAGCCAGGGCCTTGCGGGCCTCGACCAGCGCGTCGTCGACATACAGATAGAGGGTGATCCTCATCATGCCTCCTTGCTCTGGAAGAGCTTGGCCACGGCTTCCATGCGGCTTTGGAGAATGGTGGCGCCGCGCGGGAAGAGCTTCGTCACCCGGTAACCGTTGGCGGGATCCAGGCCGGCGCGCCAGCCGCCGATATTCGTCTCGCCATAGGCGGCCACCCCGGGCGCCCAGACGCCAAATGTCGCATGGTTGAGAACCGTGGCCGCGTCAGCCGCGATCGCCGCTTCGCCGGCGGCGGTACCCCACATGCTGGAGTCGCCACGGCTAGCGTTCTCGTCCGTCATCGCGTAGTGCGAATACGAGTGTCCTGCCATGTAGTGCTTGATGTCGCCCTGGGCGACCGTGAACGTCCTGGCGCCGATCGTGCGCGTGTGCACGGCCGTGGCGGGAGCGCCGCCGCCCGCGGCGTCGGGGCGCCGGCCGTCGTTGCCCGCGGCCTCGAAGTCCTCGGCGATGGCGACGATGGCGTTGATGTCGGCGCCGGCTTTGTCAAAGAAGGCCTTCAGCGGGGCCAACTTCTTCCACTTGTGGGTCTCGGCCTTGGCCAGGAAGCTGGCAATACCCGTGGCATCCAGGCCGCAGGCCTGGCAGCGGCGGACGACCATGTTGAAGGTCGCAAAACCGAGCCACTGCTTCGACGCTTTCGCCACCGCACCGTGGTCCCGGCCCAGCGCGGTGAGCACCGGGTCGGTGGGATGGGCCAAGGCGCCAGGCACCGCGACGCTGGGCGCGCCGCCCAGGCCGCCCGACAGGGTCAGCAGTTCCTGGCCGCGCATGGCCTCGCCCAGGCCCTTGAGGGCCGCGTTGCCCAGCCGGGCTGAGGAGTTCCAGAAGTCGTCCTGGCTTAGGTCCTGCATCAACGATTTCAGGGCCACCTTGCCGACCCCGCTGAGCGCGGCGGCGACGTTCTTGGCCGACTTGTTCTGCCACAGTTTCTGCAGCAAGTCCGGCCCGACGTAGGTCCAGCAGGCGACGAAGTCGGCCGCCGGCATCTTCTTCAAGACGGCCTGCACCAGGTCCCGATGGGTATGTAGCGGAAGGGCCCACGCTGGCTTGGCCTCGACGATGCCCCGGATCACCGTGGCGTCGATGGTCTTGACCAGCGCCTGGACCTCGTCCAGGGTCAGCGTGGCGATGCGTTCGGTGACCAGAACACCCAGCGGCGTGAGGAGCGCTTGGACGATAGACGCCGCACCCAGCGGCTGCAGCCGCTCCAGCGCCGTGGTCGTGAGCGCACTGTATGCGGCGTGCACGTCTTCGGCCGTGCTGTCTGTGGCGAGTGCTTCGAGGTCCAGACCGCTGTCGCACAGATCGAACACAGTCTGCCCGCCCAGACTGGAGAGCTTTCTGAGATCGTCCCAGGTGACGTTATCGGCATCGACGATGGATTCGAACTGCTTGACCTTGATCGACTCGGCGATGAGTTTCATCGGCTCCGCGGTGAGTTCCTGCAGGATCCCGGACAGTCTTGCCGGTGAAAACGACTTGCCGAGGAGCGCGTTGACGAGATTGGCGCCAAGGGCCTCGCGCAGCCGATCGCGCTCGCCTTTGTCCTCCAGCTTCAGTGCAGTCGTCGCAGCGTCGATGGCCAGGGTGGCCTCTTCGATCTCGCGCAAGGCAGCGGTTCTCTCGCCCCAGCCGATGACCTTGTCCCACCGCGCGTAGGTTGCCTTCGCCGCTTCGACGCCTGCGGTCGAACCCGAGGCGTCGGTGACCTGGTCTGCGGCCCGCTCGGCTTCTGTCAATTTCTTCTTGAGGCGGCTGTGCCCCGCCTCGATCCTCTTCCATTCGGCGTCGATTTGGGTCTGGTTCCAGCCGACCCAGCCCCCCAGGGACAGGCCCGCCGTCCACCCTTGCCCTTTTCCGGGCTTGCACTGCAGCGGCGCCCCGTGGCGTTGCGCCGCCGGGCCCAGAACGCTGCCGAGCTGCCGGCGCTGGGCGGCCAGGCGCGGGCTCTGGCCGACCATGAGCGCGAAGCTGCGCTGCACGGTCATGGCCGGGCTCTGGTCGGTCGAGGTTTCGGCACTGCCGGGTACGGTGCTGCGTTCGCTGACCGCAGGCCGATGCCGCGGGCCGGCCGGCGCCCTTTCCGCGTGGCTCATCTCATCGCTCTTGCTGGCTCATGAAAACCTCCCCGCACCACGGTCGGCAGCGGACCTGTCCATTCGATCGTGAGCCCGGTTGTAGCCTCCGGCGCGGCCGGCCACCATCGGGTCTGTGCTGAGCTTGGGCCGCGAAAAGGCAGAGGTCCCGCCCGCGTGCGGGTGCCGCAGGACCGGCTGCAGCTTCAGCTCCCGTCTTCGAATTTCAAGGACCGGGCCAAGTCCCTGCACGCCTCCCGACACCGGAACACGCCCCCAAAGCCGTGCCTGATCCGGCGAGCACGGGCGTGCCCGGGCTGGCAAGCTTCCGTCCTGGAACGCGCCGTCCCGGTGCTACGGAAGACCCATGTCCACCTTGACCGAAGAGCAGGCGCGCAGCTACATGCAAAAGATGCTGACCGCCATGGTGCAGGCCGGCGGATCGGACCTCTTCGTCGCCGCCGACTTTCCGCCCAGCATCAAGGCCCACGGCAGCATGCAGCCGCTGACGGCGCAGAGGCTTTCGCCCGAGGTCACGCGCACGCTGGCGCAGGCGACCATGAACGAGCGCCAGCGCGAGGAATTCGCCCGCGAGATGGAGTGCAACTTCGCCATCTCGGTGCCCGGCCTGTCGCGCTTTCGGGTCAACGTGCACGTGCAGCAGCAGTGCGTGAGCATGGTCATCCGCACCATTGCCGCGGAGATTCCCAACTTCGACAAGCTCAAGCTGCCCGAGGTGCTGAAGGACGTGGTGATGGCCAAGCGCGGGCTGGTGTTGGTGGTGGGCGCCACCGGCTCGGGCAAGTCGACGACGCTGGCCGCCATGATCGACCACCGCAACCGCACGTCCGCCGGGCACATCATCACCGTCGAGGACCCGGTGGAATATGTGCACGCGTCTCAGAAGTCGCTGGTGACGCACCGCGAGGTGGGCGTGGACACCCATTCCTGGCATCACGCGTTGAAGAACACCCTGCGCCAGGCGCCCGACGTGATCCTGATCGGCGAGGTGCGCGACACCGAGACCATGGAACACGCCATCGCCTTCGCCGAGACCGGCCACCTGTGCCTGGGCACGCTGCACGCCAACAGCGCCAGCCAGACGATCGAGCGCATCGTGAACTTCTTTCCCGAGGAGCGCCGCTCGCAATTGCTGATGGACCTCTCGGCCAACCTGCGCGCCATCGTCTCGCAGCGCCTGGTGCGGCGCGAGGACGGCAACGGCCGCGCCGCGGCGATCGAGATCCTGCTCAATACGCCGACCATCGCCGAACGCATCATGCAGGGCGACTTCAACGAGCTCAAGGGCATCATGACGAAGTCGCGTGAACTCGGCATGCGCACCTTCGACTGGGCGCTGTTCGAGCTCTACAACGAAGGCCTGATCGGCTTCGACGAGGCCTTGCGCAACGCCGATTCGGCCAACGAGCTGCGGCTGAATATCAAGCTCAAGAGCCGCCGCGGCGAGCCGGCGGTTTCGGCCTTCGGCGGCCTGTCGCTCGAACCCGAACCGGTGGTGCCCGAAGTGCCTGAAGTGACCGAGGCCGAGCGCCACGAAGAGAGGCTCAGGCAGCACGAGACGCGGCGTCGCCTCGAGGAAGCCGAGCTGGCGCAGTTGCGCGAGAAGAAGCGCCAAGCCGAAGCCGCAAGGCGTTGAATGGCGCGCACACGGGTGCAAGCCGACACTGCGCGGCGAACCCGGCGCCGGCGCGGCTACAACTTCAGTTCCAGCCGCAGCTGCCAGTTCGTGTAGTTCGGGCCCACGCTGCGTGAGGTCTCGCGCTGGGTGGCGGTGTCGAACCGGTTGCTCGTCTCGTAGTCGCGCGGCACCAGGTTGCTGGCCAGCAGGCGCAGGCCGACCGTGGGGCTGAAGGTCCACAACGCATAGGCGTCGTGCACGATCTTGCGGCCGGCGGTGACGGCGCGGTCCGGCGCCACCTGCGTGCGGTAGCCCGGCACCCAGTTGAAATTGCCGCCCAGGCTGAGCGGCAGGCCGCGGAAGCGGTAGTCGGCGCCGATATTCAGCGTCGCCGGGGCCTGGCCGTCGAGCCGGTTGTCGGGGCCGGGGATGCCTTCCACGCTGGAACGGTAGAGGCTGAGGTTGCCGCGCAGTTCCACGCGTGCCGCGTCGTCCACCAGCTGGTCGAGCCGGAACTTGGCTTCCAGCTCGATGCCCTGCGTGCTGGCGTCGCCGATATTCTGCGGCCGCGACACCCAGCGCGGCACCGCGCTGTACGACACCGCCTCCAGCGTCACCACGTTGCGGATCACGCTGCTGAGCCGGCGCACGAAGAGGTTGGCGCTGAGCAGGCCGCCGCGTTCCAGGTAGCGCTCGAAGGCCAGGTCCAGGCCGCTGGCCAGTTCGGGCTGCAGGGTCGGGTTGCCGGCGCTGTCGGGGCTGGTGGGTTCGTTCGGGCCCTCGGCCGGGAAGCGGCGGTTGATCCAGGGCCGCGCGATCAGTTGCTCCAGGCCGGGTGAACGATAGCTGCGCGTCAGGCTCAGCCGCACCTGGTCGCGCTTTTTCGGGTCGGGCTTCCACAGCAGGTGCACGAGCGGCGTCCACACGCTGCTGCGGTTGACGGGGTGGCTGCCGTCGCCAGCGTCGCCGCGGGTCTGGATGCCTTCCCAGCGCAGCCCGCCATGCAGGCCCCAGTGGCTGTTCAGGCTCCATTCGTCCTGCACGTAGCCGGCCAGGCGCAGCGTGGAGGCCTGCAACTGGTTGCCGAACTCGGTGAGCTGCGGCACGCCGTTGTCCAGCGAAGTGCGCTCGTCGTTGCGGCGCGCGCCTTCGAGCTCGGCGCCGCCGACGAAGCTGTGTTCGGTGCCGGGCCCCGGGCCTGGCTCCGCGCCCGCGATCAGGTTCGTGAATTTGAGCGTCAGGTTGCCGGACGCTTCACGCGAGCGGTTCTCGTCGTCGGTGCGGCGCAGCGGCGTGGCCTCGCCGCTGCGGTATTCCAGCCGCTGGCTCACGTTGTGCGAACGCCAGCCGCCCAGGCCGCCGTCGAGTTCCAGCCGTGCGCCGCCGGGCAGCCGCTGACGCCACTGCGCCCCGAGCCGGGCGCGCGTGAAGTGGCCATCGCTGCTGCCTTCGGCGAAGTCGTAGTCCGGCAGCTCCGGTG
>JAABPT010000464.1 GCA_011391855.1 Burkholderiales bacterium | reverse complement strand
ACGCTGCCGCGCTCGGCGACGATGCGCTCCACCAGCGGGGCCTTGTCGGCGTCGGCCATGCGGGCATAGGGCAGGCGGGCCATGGGGGGACTCCCTTCGGTTCTTGACTGGCGGTCGGGGTGGGTGGATGGGTGGAACCTGCCGTCCGTTGTATCACCCGCGACACGCCACGCCGGCCGCAAACCCGCTTGCCTCGTGGGCCCACCACGATCGCGTGGCCCCGCACTATGGTCGCCTTCGCGCCGATCCAGACCGCCCCGGTGCCGGCCGTTCCCGGCCCGGCCAGGACCCCCCATTCGCCGGGTGGGGCGGATGTCTATTGCCGCTTCGAGGCAAGGCGTCTACAAGCCGCGTGGGGCCGTGTTCACCGGCCGGCCCCGTCGAGCGGCATCTGCACGGATGCCGATATGCGCCGAGTCAATATTTCGAAGGGCCACCCATGAACAAGTTTCGTTCAGTCATCGCTGCCACGGTATTCGCCGCCACCGCCGGCCTGTGCGGCACGGCGGTCGCTGCCAACAACATTCAGCTGCTCGTCAACGGGCTCGCGGCGCCTAACGGGGCCACGCCGCCCGGCACCCAGGCCTTCGCCACGTGGTGCGGTGGCGTCTGTTTCCCCACCACCCACCAGCCCGTGCACGACCCTCGCACCGGGCAGGCCAAGGGGGCGATCTACGTCTGGGGCAAGAACTTCCAGTTCGGTGCGGGCGGGTCGCTGTGCTTCAGCGAGTTCATCGTCTTCGCGCTCGACCAGGGCGAGATCCACGTGGCTTCAGGGGACTTGGGCACCTGCGGCGCGCCCATCGACCCGCTGCTGAAGCCGCCGCTGCACGCGGACAAAGGCGCGCTGGTCGTCATCGGCGGTGGCGGCGACGGCGCCATCGTCGGCGGCACGGGCAAGTACAAGAAGTGGACCGGCACCTACACCGACCGCGTCTTCGTCGGCTTTGGCGCGCCCGAGAGCGGCGTGGGCGGCATCGTCTACTACGACCAGTTGTGGTTCAGCATCTCAGGCAAGTAACCAAGGCGGCAAACGATCGCTGGGAGCCGTGACCGCCGCGCTCTTCAGAGCGCACGGGAAGGTTTCTGGCCGGCATTGGGGGCGTCCGCCCGGTGCAGATGCAGCATGAAGCACGAGCCCTGACCGGGCTGGCTGGTGACGGTGATCTCGCCGCCCATGGAACGCGCCAGCGCGCGCGAATGCGCCAGCCCGAGCCCGTGACCCTCAACGCCGGTCCTTTCGGCGCCGACGCGGTTGAAGGGCTCGAACAGCCGGTCCAGCTGGGTCGGAGCCAGGCCGATGCCGGAATCGGTGATGTCGACATGCACGTCGGGACCTTCGCCTCCAGCCGGGTCCTGCCGCACCGCCAGGCTCACACGGCCCTGGGGTCGGTTGTATTTGACCGCATTGGACAGCAGGTTCATCACCACCTGGCGCAGGCGGGTCGGGTCGGCCTGCACGCGCAGCGGCGCCAGGTCCGGCTCGCCCGGCCCTGGCGCGGCGACCGCCAGTTCCACCGCCTTGGCCTGCGCCAGCGGGCGGCAGATTTCGACGCAGGTCTCGAGCAACGGAGCCAATGGCACCGCCTGCGTGGCCACCGACTGCTGACCCGATTCGATGCTGCTGATGTCCAGGACCTGGTTGATCAGCGTCAGCAGGTGTTCCCCGGCGCTCAGCACATGGCCCAGCTGCACCCTGCGATCGGCCTGCAGCTGCGGGTCCATCAGGATCAGCTGCGAAAAGCCGTTGATCGCATTCAGCGGCGTTCGCAGCTCATGGCTCAGGCGCGACAGGAAGTCGGACTTCGCCTGGCTCGCGGCTTCGGCGGACTCCTTGGCCAGCCGCAGCTGCTCGGCTTCGTGCTGCGCGCTGATGTCGACGAAGGCCACCACGGCGTGCAACAGGGAACCCGCGTCGTCGAGTTGCGGATAGCCGGTGACCAGCACCCAGGTGTGCGCTGCCGCGGCGTCGGCGCCCACGATGCCGAAGGTCTGCGGCGACAGCGGCAGGCGCGTGCGCAACACCCGCGCCACGGGGTAGTCATGCGGCTCGACACGCTGGCCGCGGGCATCGACGAAGTGCCAGACCGGTGAGTCGGCCGCGGTGCCCTTCATTTGCTCCGGCGTCATGCGCAGCAGCGCACACGCGCGGTCGTTGAACAGTTCCACCGACCCGTCGCGGGCGTGCGACACCACGGCCACCGGCAGGTTCTGCAGCAGGGTCCGGTACTCGCGCTCGCTGGCGCGCAGGCGCTCGCGGGCCTCGGCGGTGGCAACGACCATGCTGTTGAATTCACGCGCAACCTCCCGAACCTCGGTCGGGCCGGCATCCGGCGCGCATGGCGCCAGGTCGCCCCGCGCCACCGACCGCGCCGCCGCGGCCAGGCCCAGGATCGGCAGCCGGATGCCGCGGCTGACGCGCCAGGCCGCCAGGCCAGCGGCGAGCAGGACCGCCAGGATGAGCGCTACGCCGCGATTGCGGGTCGCGTAGTAGTCCTGCAGCGTCTGGTCTTCGGGCACCCCGGAGACCACCACCCAGTCGCTCATCGGCACAGTGCGGACCACGAACAGCCGCCGCACGCCGTCGATGCCGATCCCGGGAAACTGGCGCGACACCGGCGCGCGAACGCCGGCATGGCGCGCGTCCTGGCGCAGTGCATCGATGCCCTGGGCCACCATTTCGACCGCCGGCTTGCCGGCGCGTTCGTCCTGGCGCGTCGACCGCACCAGCACCCGGTTCGCTGCGTCCACCACGGCACCCAGGTTGGCGGCCGGCAGCTGCGCAAACAGGCGCTCCTGCAACTGCCGCAGGTCGAGCGGCGTGACCAGCAGCGCCACGGTCTGGCCCGAAGCGTCCTTCACGGGGTAGGTCATCCGCACCGTCCACTCTTGCCGCACGGCACCCAGGTGCCCGTCAGACGCATGGAAGCCGGGCTGGCGAATCGCCGCCTGGAACCACGGCGAGGCCGCCACACTCTGCTGCGAAGGCGGCTGCGGCAACTCCGAGCACAGCGAGCGCCCATCGGTCAGCCGCAGGGACAAGGTCTTGAAGGCCGGGCTGATGACGCGAAATTCCGCCAGGATCGGGTCGCAGGCGGTCGGGTCGGCCGTGCGCACCTGCGGCCTGGCGGCCACCAAGGCCAACATCGCCTCGGCGTCCTGCAACAGCCAGCGCAGGCGGTCGCTGGTGCCGATGGCCACCAGATCGGCCGCGCGATAGGCGTCGTGCAAGGCCGTGTCGCGCAGGTGGTTCAGGTACAGCATCGCGCCTGCCACGGCCGGCACCAGGCAGATGGCCAGCAATGCCAGCAGGCCTGTGCCGAGTCTCCACGACCTCGGCTCGCGAAGGCGGGCGTCACTCGACATTTCCGGTCGATGGCCTCCTCAATGCTTGGCGCCAGGCCGGCCCTTGGCCCCGGTCCGGCCGCGAAACGCACACAACGCTGCCAGGTTCGGCATGGCTGTCCACTGTAGCCCATGGAGGACCGCTGCCCCCCACGTTCGCTTGCCCAGGCGTGGACGACGCAGCCTGGCGACTGAGCTCGCTGCCCGGCACCACGCTGTTGCCGGCATTGCAGGCCGCGATGGAGACCGTGACCAGCGCGCGGCGCGAGGCCGACCGACTGGAAATGCGCACCGCGAGTGGCGCACTGGCCGTGTCGGTTCACCTGGCGGTGCCGCGCCAGCCTTGAGCCGCATGGCGCGACCACGGCACCACTGAAAAAGCCCCCGACGCTCGCGCTTCGGGGGCTTCCTGTGGCTGGCCGGCCCATCGGCAAGGCCGGCGCTGGCCGCGGCTTACCGCACCTTGCCGGCCTTCCACGCGTTCAGCAGCGTGTCATAGGCGATGGTCTCGCCCTTGGGCTTCTCGTTGGCCAGTTTGGCCCAGGGCGCGGCCTTGTCGCTGAGGTACTTGCCGGGGTCACCCTTGGCGTTGAGCTTGGGCGCGCAACGCGCCATGCCCGCGCGCTCGAGCCGCGCCATCACCTGGTCCATCTCTTCGGCCAGGTTGTCCATGGCCTGCTGCGGCGTCTTCTCGCCGGTCACGGCCACGGCCACGTTCTTCCACCACAGCTGCGCCAGCTTGGGGTAGTCGGGCACGTTGGTGCCGGTGGGCGTCCAGGCCACGCGCGCCGGGCTGCGGTAGAACTCCACCAGACCGCCGAGCTTGGGCGCCAGGTCGGTGAGCGCCTTGCTCTGGATGTCGCTTTCGCGGATGGGCGTGAGGCCGACGATGGTCTTCTTCAGGCTCGTGGTCTTGGCGGTCACGAACTGCGCATAGAGCCAGGCCGCCGCCGTCTTGTTGGCGTCATGCGCCTCGAAGAAGGTCCACGAGCCCACGTCCTGGTAGCCGTTCTGCATGCCCTGCTTCCAGTACGGGCCGTTGGGGCCCGGGGCCATGCGCCACTTGGGCGTGCCGTCGGCGTTGACCACCGGCAGCCCGGGCTTGGTCATGTCGGCGGTGAAGGCCGTGTACCAGAAGATCTGCTGCGCGATCTGGCCTTGCGCGGGCACCGGGCCGGACTCGCCGAAGGTCATGCCGGTGGCTTCCTTCGGGGCGTACTTCTTCATCCAGTCGACGTACTTGGTGAGCGCGTAGACGGCCGCCGGCGAGTTGGTGGCGCCACCGCGCGAGACGCTCGCGCCCTGCGGGTTGCAGCCGTCGGCCGACGCGCGGATGCCCCACTCGTCCACCGGCTTGCCGTTGGGGATGCCGATGTCGGCGGTGCCGGCCATGGACAGCCATGCGTCGGTGAAGCGCCAGCCCAGGCTCGGGTCCTTCTTGCCGTAGTCCATGTGGCCGTAGATGGGCTTGCCGTCGATGGTCTTCACGTCGTTCGTGAAGAACTCGGCGATGTCCTCGTAGGCACTCCAGTTCAGCGGCACACCCAGGTCGTAGCCGTACTTGGCCTTGAACTTGTCCTTCAGGTCCTGCCGCGCGAAGAGGTCGGCGCGGAACCAGTACAGGTTGGCAAACTGCTGGTCGGGCAACTGGTAGAGCTTCTTGTCGGGCGCGGTGGTGAAGCTCGTGCCGATGAAGTCCTTGATGTCCAGGCCCGGGTTGGTCCACTCCTTGCCCTTGCCGGCCATGTAGTCGGTGAGGTTCATGATCTTGCCGTAGCGGTAGTGCGTGCCGATCAGGTCGGAGTCACTGATCCAGCCGTCGTAGATGCTCTTGCCCGACTGCATGGAGGTCTGCAGCTTCTCGACCACGTCGCCTTCCTGGATCAGGTCGTGCTTGACGACGATGCCGGTGATTTCGGTGAAGGCCTTGGCCAGCGTCTTGCTCTCGTACTCGTGCGTGGTGATGGTCTCCGACACCACCGAGATCTCCTTCACCCCCTTGGCCTGCAGCTTCTTGGCAGCTTCGATGAACCACTTCATCTCGGCCATCTGCTGATCCTTGCTCAGCGTGGAGGGCTGGAATTCGGCGTCGACCCATTTCTTCGCTTCGGCCTCGCCGGCCCAGGCACTGTGACCCAGGGCCACAGCGGCGGCTGTGATCGCGGCTGCTCGGGCCACGGCATTCAAGCGCATCTTCATTCGAGGTCTCCTCAGTTGCACTTCCCGATCAAGGCGTGCGAGTCCGGCTGGGAAGGTTTGGCCGGTTCGCATTCAGGACTCTGGTCGATCTCAGCCGCGCCGCATCACCAGGGCCAGCAAGGCCATGGACGCCACGAAGCTGAACCAGATCGAGGGCTCTTGTTCCAGGCCGAACCATTCGATCATGCGTTCGCTCACTGCCACGAAAGCCAGGTTGAGATAGGCCGCACCGAGCAAGCCGATGAACAGGCGGTCGCCGCGCGTGGTGGCGATGGGCAGCCAGCCCTTGCGCAGCACGGTGGGCGAGCGGATTTCCCACACCGTCATGCCGATCAGCATCAGCACGATGCAAGTGAAGAATACCGCCACGGGCAGGGTCCAGGCCATCCATTCGAACATCAGACCCTCCAGATATGACAAGGTCCGCTCATACGCGCCCCATGGCAAAGCCCTTGGCGATGTAGTTGCGCACGAACCAGATCACGATGGCGCCGGGCACGATGGTCAGAACGCCCGCGGCCGCCAACACACCCCAGTCCATGCCCGAGGCCGACACGGTGCGCGTCATCGTGGCCACGATGGGCTTGGCGTTGACGCTGGTGAGCGTGCGCGCCATCAGCAGCTCCACCCAGCTGAACATGAAACAGAAGAAGGCCGCCACACCCACGCCGGCCTTGATCAGCGGGATGAAGATGGTCAGGAAGAAGCGCGGGAAGGTGTAGCCGTCGATGTAGGCGGTTTCGTCGATCTCGCGCGGGATGCCGCTCATGAAGCCCTCCAGGATCCACACTGCCAGCGGCACGTTGAACAGCAGGTGTGCCAGCGCCACCGCGATGTGCGTGTCCATCAGGCCGAGCGTGGTGTAGAGCTGGAAGAACGGCAGCAGGAACACCGCCGGCGGCGTCATGCGGTTGGTGAGCAACCAGAAGAACACATGCTTGTCACCCAGGAAGCTGTAGCGGCTGAAGGCATAGGCCGCGGGCAGCGCCACCACGAGCGAGATCACCGTATTGATGGCCACGTAGATCATCGAGTTGATGTAGCCCGAGTACCAGGACACGTCGGTGAAGATGGTCTTGTAGTGCTCCAGCGTGAAGTCCTTCGGCCACAGGCTGAAGGTCGACAGGATCTCCTCGTTGGTGCGGAAGGACATGTTGACCATCCAGTACACCGGCAGGATGGCGAATACGAGGTAGAGCGCGAGGAAGATTACTCGCTTCTTGAACCGCCTATCCATGACCGGCCTCCTGCTTGTCCTGGGTGCCGACGCGCTGCATCCAGTTGTAGAGCATGAAGCACAGCAACAGGATGATCAGGAAGTAGATCAGCGAGAACGCGGCCGCCGGACCAAGGTCGAACTGGCCCACGGCCTTCTGCGTCAGGTACTGCGACAAGAAGGTGGTGGCGTTGCCCGGCCCGCCGCCGGTCAGCACGAAGGGCTCGGTGTAGATCATGAAGCTGTCCATGAAGCGCAGCAGCACGGCAATCATGAGCACGCCGCGCAGCTTGGGCAACTGGATGTAGCGAAACACCGCCAACGGGCTGGCACCGTCGATGCGTGCGGCCTGGTAATAGGCGTCGGGAATGGCGCGCAGGCCGGCGTAGCACAGCAGCGCCACCAGGGGCGTCCAGTGCCACACGTCCATCACCAGCACCGTCAGCCAGGCGTGCGTGGCGTTGCCGGTGTAGCTGTACTCGAAGCCCAGCGCGGCCAGCGTGGCGCCCATGAGGCCGATGTCGGTGCGGCCATAGATCTGCCAGATGGTGCCGACCACGTTCCAGGGGATCAGCAGCGAGATCGCCACCGTCACGAGCACCGCCGAAGCCTGCCAGCCCTTGGCCGGCATCGACAGCGCCAGTGCGATGCCCAGCGGAATCTCCACCACCAGCACGCTCAGCGAAAACACCATCTGGCGCAGCAGCGCGCCATGCAGTTCATCGTCGCGCATCACGGCCTTGAACCATTCGGTGCCCACGAACACGCGGCGCTCGGGCGAAATGATGTCCTGGACCGAGTAGTTCACCACCGTCATCAACGGCACGATGGCCGAGAAGGCCACGCAGATGATGACCGGCAGGACCAGCAGCCAGGCCTTCTGGTTGACCGGCTTCATGCCATGAGCTCCTCGTTGCGGTAGTAGCAGGTGTGGTCGCCCACCACACCCAGCCAGACGGCGTCCCCAACCGCAGGGATGTCCTGGTCCAGGCCCAGGCGCGCGCGCAGCACCGGCGCATCGGCGGCCGTGCCGATGCGCGCCGTGACCAGCCAGTAGGTGCCGATGTCTTGCGCCTGCGTCACCACGGCCGGCAAGGCGCCGGCGCTGCCAGCGGCGGCCAGTTGTACGTATTCGGGCCGCACGCCGAGCGTGAAGCGGTCGATCGCGGCCAGTGCCGGGCTGGGTGCGGCCAGGGTGTGCGGTCCGATCTGGATGCCGTTGCCGGTGCCGCGCGCACTGAGGAAGTTCATGCCCGGCGAGCCGATGAAGTTGCCCACGAAGGTGTGGCGCGGGCGCTCGAAGAGTTCGCTCGCCGTACCCACCTGCACCGCGCGGCCGCGTGTCATCACCACCACCTGCTGCGCAAAGGTCAGCGCTTCGACCTGGTCGTGCGTAACGTAGATCAGGGTCAGCTTGAGTTCGTGGTGGATCTGCTTGAGCTTACGCCGCAGCTGCCATTTCAGGTGCGGGTCGATCACGGTCAACGGCTCGTCGAAGAGCACCGCCGAAACGTCCTCGCGCACGAGCCCGCGGCCAAGGGAGATCTTCTGCTTGGCGTCGGCCGCCAGGCCGGCGGCGCGCAGGTCGAGCTGCGCGCTCATGTCGAGCATCTCGGCGATATGACCCACGCGCTGCTTGATGCGATCGGCAGGCACGCCGCGGTTGCGCAACGGGAAGGCCAGGTTCTGCGCCACCGTCATGGTGTCGTAGATCACCGGGAACTGGAACACCTGCGCGATGTTGCGCTGCTGGGGGCTCAGTCGCGTGACGTCGCGGCCGTCGTAGCTGACACTGCCCTGCGACGGCGTGACCAGGCCCGAGACCAGGTTCAGCAGCGTCGTCTTGCCACAGCCCGAAGGGCCCAGCAGCGCATAGGCGCCGCCGTCCTCGAAGCTCATCTTCAGCGGCAGCAGCGCGTAGTCTTCGTCGCGCTCGGGGTTGGCGCGGTAGGCATGCGCCAGGTCGAGGTCGATACGGGCCATCTCAGGGGGCTCCGGGGGCGCGCCGCGCCGTCGGCGCCAGCAACAAGTCACCCTGTGCGTCGAACACATGCACCTGGTCCGGATGGACATGCAGCGTGATGGCCGCACCGAGGGTGAAGACATGCACGCCCGGCAGCTGCGCCACCAGGGCGCCGATGGGCGAGTCGAGGTGGACGAAGGTGTCCGAGCCCGAGATCTCGGCCAGTTCCACGATGCCGTTCAGGCTCAGGTCGCCCGGGCGCGGCAGCAAGCGCAGGGCGCTGGCGCGGATGCCCACGGTCAGCGTCTGCCCGGCCGCACCCGCCCGGCCCGGCGGCCAGGCCAGAGCCAGGTGCAGGCCCGCGGGCAGCGTGATGCCATCGGCCGCCGCCTGCGCCGGCACCAGGTTCATCGGCGGGTCGCTGAAGGCGCGCGCCACGCGTATCGAGCACGGGTGGTGAAAGACCTCGGCCGTGGGGCCGTATTGCAGCAGCTCGCCCGCGTCCATCACCGCCGTGTAGCCGCCAAGCAGCAGCGCTTCGGTGGGCTCGGTGGTGGCGTAGACGACGGTCGACTCGCCGCTGGCGAAGAGGTCCGAGAGCTCCTCGCGCAGTTCTTCGCGCAGTTTGTAGTCGAGGTTGACCAGCGGCTCGTCGAGCAGCATCAGCGGCGCGGCCTTGGCCAGCGCACGCGCCAGCGCCACGCGCTGCTGCTGGCCCCCGGAGAGCTCGGCCGGCAGGCGCTGCAGAAAGGGCTGGATGTGCAGCTTGTCCGCCAGCTCGGCTACGCGCGCGTCGACGGCGTGGCGGTCCAGCCGGCCCTGCAGCTTGAGCGGAGAAGCAATGTTGGCAGCCACCGTCATCGAAGGGTAGTTGATGAACTGCTGGTAGACCATGGCCACGTTGCGCTGGCGCACCGGCATGCCGGTCACGTCTTGCCCGTCGGCCAGCACCTGGCCGGCGCTGGGCTTGTCGAGCCCGGCCATCACGCGCATCAGCGTCGTCTTGCCGGCCTGCGTGGCACCCAGCAGCACGGTCACGGCACGCGGCACCAGCGTCAGCGCGAGCGGGTACAGGTGGATGCTGGCGCCGACGCGTTGCTCGATGCGCCGCAGCTCTAGCTGCATGCCGTCTCCAGGCTCTGTGCGTCCCAGTGTGCGTGACACCAGTCGGCCACCGCGGCGCGCTGCGCGGCGCTGTGGAAGAGGCCCAGCTTGGTGCGGCGCCACAACACGTCGTCAGCATGGCGCGCCCACTCGTGGCGATGCAGGTAATGCAGTTCGGCCTCGAAGAGCCCCGGCGCCACTTCGGCCCCGAGCGCCGCCAAGTCCTGCGCGGGGCCCAGCAACAAATCCACCCGCGATCCATAGCCGCGCGCCAGCCGTCGCGCCAGCGCGGCCGGCAGCCAGGCGTGGCGAGCCTGGAGCGCCAGCACGAAGCGCTCGAAGTCGGTGTCGGGGCGCTGCGCGGCACCGATCCAGGCACTGAGGTCGCCACCGGGCAAGGGCGCACGCTCGGTCCAGGCCGGTTGGGCCAGGCCGATGGGCGCAGCCAGCAGATCCACCGCTTCTTCGGCCAACTTGCGAAAGGCCGTGAGCTTGCCGCCCCACACCGTGAGCAGCGGCGCTTGCGTGGTGTCCAGGTCCAGGAAGTAGTCGCGCGTGACGGCCGACGCATTGCCCGAACCGTCGTCCAGCAGCGGCCGCACGCCGGCGAAAGACCACACCACGTCGGCCGGCACCACAGGCCGCTCGAAGTAGCGGCTGGCCTGCTCGCACAGGTAGGCGATCTCGCTGCCGTCGATGCCCGCCTGCCCGATGGGGCCGCGGAGATCGACCTCGGTGGTGCCGATGAGCGTGAACTCGCCCTGGAACGGGATGCCGAAGATGATGCGCTTGTCGGGGTTCTGGAAGATGTAGGCGTGGTCGTGGTCGAAAAGCTTGCGCACCACGATGTGGCTGCCCTTGACCAGGCGCAGCGACTTCTTCTGCGGCACATGGGCATGCTCGGCCAGAAACTGCGCCGCCCACGGGCCCGCGGCATTGACCAACGCACGCGCGCTCAGCATATGCGTGGCGCCGCTGTCGCTGCGCAGCGTCACACGCCAGGCCTTGGCCTCGCGGCGTGCGTCCACGCAGGCGCAGCGCGTCACCACGGTGGCGCCGTGCTCGGCGGCGTCGACGGCGTTGAGCACCACCAGGCGCGCGTCGTCGACCCAGCCGTCCGAGTAGACAAATCCCTTGGTGAACTGCTTCTTCAGCGGCGCACCGATGGGTCCACCGCGCAAATCCATCGCGCAAGACCCCGGCAGCACCTCGCGCCGGGCCAGGTGGTCGTACAGGAACAAGCCGGCGCGGATCATCCAGGCCGGCCGCATGCTGGGGTTGTGCGGCATCACGAAGCGCATGGGCCAGATGATGTGGGGCGCGCAACGCAGCAGCAGTTCGCGCTCGATCAGCGACTTGCGCACCATGCCGAACTCGTAGTACTCCAGGTAGCGCAGGCCGCCGTGGATGAGCTTGGTGGAGGCCCCCGAGGTGTGCGAGGCGAGGTCGTCCTGCTCGCACAGCACCACGCGCTGGCCGCGGCCGGCCAGGTCGCGGGCGATGCCCACGCCATTGACGCCGCCGCCGACGATGAGCACGTCGCAGTCTTTCGGCATGCCGGCGCGGTTTGCGGTGGCGGCAGTGAACGGAACTTCAGGTGTGCGTGTCATGGCGGGTCGCTCGCATTGACAGCCGGATCGCGAGTTGCCGAGAACGAGAAATTGGTCACGGTCTCTTTCGTTGCTTCAACGATTGTGTTCGTTTGATGTTCGTTACGGATTAGGGTAAACCCTTTGCGGTGTTCGTATTTGAGCGTTTAGATTCGCGGAAGATGAACCCGAGCCCGCGCCAAATCGAAATGGTGGACGAGGTGCGCCGCT
>JAABPT010000463.1 GCA_011391855.1 Burkholderiales bacterium | reverse complement strand
CACCCGTGGCACGGGCTGCAGGAACCTGGGCAGGAAGGCGTGCGCCATATCAGCCTCTCAGGGTTCGAGCTCGCGCTCCAGGTCGGCGATGAGTTCGGTGGTGGCCCCGCTCATGCGCTCCAGCGCCGTGCGCGCGGCGTCGGTCAGGCGGTCTTTCTCGGCGTCGAGCCGGGCGATCTCGTCCGCCGGCGCCCCACCCTGGGCGTCGAGCTTGTGGATCATCTCGATGGCCTCGTTGAGGCGGAACATCGCGCCACGGTAGACGTCGTTTTCGATCGATGCCAGCACGTCGCGCACGTCGTTGCACAGGCTGCGCTGGTTGCGCCAGGCGCTGGTGAGGCGGTCGCGGTGCAGGGCCAGGCGCGGGATGAAGTGGTCGGCGACGCGGTTGTAGCCCGCCAGGCTGTCGCGCACATGGTCGAAGGCCGCCTGGTGGGTGGACAGCACGGCCAGGCTGTTGCCCATGAACGCCTGCCACATGAAGGCCGCCTGCTTGAATTCGATCGTCTCCGCAGCCAGCGCCTCGAGCAGCTGGCGCCGGTCGGCGTCGCGCAGCGACTCGATCATCACGCTGCAGTGCTTGAACAGTTCGTCGGCCAGCGTGCGCGCACTGGCGGCGATGCCCGCGTCGCTGCAGTCGCTGGCGTCGAGATAGAGCATCTCCTCGGGGTCGATGCCGAGTTCCTTCATGCGCGGCCTCACGTCCTGCAGCAGCACCGGCAGCACGTAGGTGCGCTGCAGCGCGGCCTGGCGGTCCAGCGCCAGCGCCGCCTCGCGCTTCACCCAGTCGGAGGCCAGCGCGTATTCGTCGATGAACACCAGCACGAAGTCGCATTCGCGCCGGATCGCGGTTTCGATGCGCGGCCCGAAGCGCTGGCCCGGCGCCATCATGTCGCGGTCGAGCCAGATCGCCACGTGCGGCGGCAGCGGCTCGGTCAGGCGGCGCACCAGCGGCTTGCTCTCGCTGGCATGGCTGAGGAAGATCTTCATTGGCGAGTGGTTCTAGTGTCCGGCCGATGGCTTGTCAACATCGCCGACACATCGCCAATACGCCGCGGACCCTCCCGGGCCGCGCACCGCCAAAGATCAACGCCCTCGACGCGGCTTTGGCGTGCATGCGCGATTCCCTACACCGCCTCGTGCCTAAACATCCCCGCCAGGTGCGCCTCGCCGTGGCTGAGCACGAAATAGCGGAAGGCCTCGGCGGCGGGTGACAGCTGCTTGGCGGCGCGGTTGACGATATTCCAGCGCCGCATCAGCGGCAGGTCTTCCACCGTGGGCACGGCGATCAGCCCGCTGTTGAGTTCCAGCCCGATGGTGTGCAGCGACAGCAGGCTCACCCCCATGCCGGCCATCACGGCCTGCTTGATGGCTTCGTTGCTGGGCATTTCCATGACGAAGGTGGGCTTCAGGCGGTGCTTGTCCAGGTATTCCTGCAGCGCCGTGCGCGTGCCCGATGCCGGTTCGCGAACGATGAAGGGTTCGTCGGCCAGCGCCTGCGCCGGCACGCTCTCGGCGTGGGCGAAGCGGTGCGTGGGCGCGGTGACCAGCACGTGCGGGTGCATCGCGAAGGGCTCGGCGCGGCTGGCGAAGTCCACCGGTGCGCGGCCCATTACGCACAGGTCTACCTCGTTGGCTTCCATCAGCGCCACGAGCTGTTCGCGGTTGCCCAGCCGCAGGCGTACGTCCACGGCGGGGTGCTCGGTGTGGAAGCGCGCCAGCAACTGCGGGAGGAAGTACTTGGCGCTGCTCACCATGCCGATGGTCAGCCGCCCGGATTCCAGCCGCGCGAAGCGGGCCATCGCATCCTCGGCCTCCTTCAGGGTGCCCAGCAGCCGCCGCGCATAGACCAGGAAATATTCGCCCGCCGTGGACAGCGTGATGCGCCGGTTGGCGCGGTCGAACAGCCGTTGGCCGACTTGACTTTCGATTTCCTTGATCTGCAGCGAAACCGCCGGCGGTGTGAGGTGCAAAACTTCAGAAGCCCGCAGCACGCTACTTTGGCGCGCCACCTCCACGAAGACACGCAGCTGCCGGAAGGTCACATTCATGGTTTAGCCCAGGCTAAATCAAAAGTTTGGAAATTTTAACTTTTCTTTCTTTCGAGCACTGCCTACAGTCCACTGCATACCCCACGACGTGTCCTACTTCACTGGAGACCGCATGAACAAGCCCACCGAAACCGGCGTCACCGGCGCCGACCAGATCCTCGACAAGAAGCAGCGCTACAGCGCCGGCGTGCTGAAGTACCGGCAGATGGGTTACTGGGACGGCGACTACGTGCCCAAGGACACCGACACGCTGTGCCTGTTCCGCATCACGCCGCAGGAAGGCGTGGACGCGATCGAGGCCGCCGCGGCGGTGGCCGGCGAGTCCAGCACCGCCACCTGGACGGTGGTGTGGACCGACCGCCTCACCGCCTGCGACAGCTACCGCGCCAAGGCCTATAAGGTGGAGCCGGTGCCCAACACCCCGGGCCAGTATTTCGCCTGGGTGGCTTACGACATCATCCTGTTCGAGGAAGGCTCCATCGCCAATATCACGGCCAGCCTGATCGGCAACGTCTTCAGCTTCAAGCCGTTGAAGGCGGCTCGGCTTGAGGACATCCGCATGCCGGTGGCGCTGGTGAAGACCTTCAAGGGTCCGCCCACCGGCCTGGTGGTCGAACGTGAGCGGCTCGACAAATTCGGCCGCCCGCTGCTGGGCGCCACCACCAAGCCCAAGCTGGGGCTGAGCGGCCGCAACTACGGCCGTGTCATCTACGAAGGCCTGAAGGGCGGGCTGGACTTCATGAAGGACGACGAGAACATCAACTCGCAGCCTTTCATGCACTGGCGCGACCGCTTCCTGTATGTGATGGACGGCGTGAACAAGGCCAGCGCCGCCACCGGCGAAGTGAAGGGTTCCTACCTGAACGTCACCGGCGCGACCATGGAAGATATCTACGAGCGCGCCGAATTCGCCAAGGAGCTGGGCTCGGTCGTCATCATGCTCGACCTGATCATCGGCTGGAGCGCGATCCAGAGCATGGCCAACTGGGCGCGCAAGAACGACATGATCGTGCACATGCACCGCGCCGGCCACGGCACCTACACGCGGCAGAAGAACCACGGCGTGAGCTTCCGCGTCATGGCCAAGTGGCTGCGCCTGGCCGGCGTCGACCACCTGCACACCGGCACGGCGGTGGGCAAGCTGGAAGGCGACCCGATGACGGTGCAGGGCTACTACAACGTCTGCCGCGACAGCTACACCAAGACCGACTACCCGCGCGGCCTGTTCTTCGACCAGGACTGGTGCGACATGCGCAAGGTCATGCCGGTGGCCAGCGGCGGCATCCACGCCGGCCAGATGCACCAGCTGATCGACCTCTTCGGCGACGACGTCATCCTGCAGTTCGGCGGCGGCACCATCGGCCACCCGGCCGGCATCCAGGCCGGTGCGGTGGCCAACCGCGTGGCGCTGGAATGCATGGTCAAGGCGCGCAACGAAGGCAAGGACATCAAGAACGAAGGTCTCGAAATCCTGCGCAAGGCCGCGCAGACCTGCACGCCGCTGAAGCAGGCCCTGGACACCTGGGGCGAGATCAGCTTCAACTATGCGTCAACCGACACCAGCGACTACGCCGTCACGCCCAGCGTGGCCTAAGGAGACACCGACCATGATGACCAATCCCACCGGCCGCGTCACGCAAGGCCAGTTTAGCTTCCTGCCCGACCTCACCGACGAGGAAATCACGCTGCAGATCGAATACGGCCTGGGCAAGGGCTACGCCTGGAGCGTGGAATACACCGACGACCCGCACCCGCGCAACACCTACTGGGAGATGTTCGGCATGCCGATGTTCGACCTGGCAGACGCCGCCGGCGTGATGATGGAACTGCAGAACTGCCGCAAGACCTTCCCCAGCCACTACATCCGCATGATGGCCTTCGACTCCACGCGCGGCGTGGAGAGTATTGCCATGAGCTTCATCGTCAACCGGCCGGCCAGCGAGCCCGGCTTCGGTGTCGTGCGGCAGGAAGTCAACGGCCGCTCGCTGCGCTACACCGTGCACAGCTACGCCACCGACAAGCCCGAAGGCCAACGCTACTGAACGTGCTCCCAGGCCGACACCGGAAAGCCGCCATGACCTACCGCATCGCCCCGTCCATCCTGTCTGCCGACTTCGCGCGCCTGGGCGAGGAGGTGCGCAGCGTCATCGCAGCCGGTGCCGACTGGATCCACTTCGACGTGATGGACAACCATTACGTGCCGAACCTGACCATCGGCCCGGGCGTGGCGCAGGCCATCAAGCCGCATTGCGTGCGTGCTGACGGCAGCAAGGTGCCGCTGGACGTGCACCTGATGGTGCAGCCGGTGGACGCGCTGGCGCTGGCCTTCGCCAAGGCGGGGGCCGACCTGATCAGCTTCCACCCCGAGGCCAGCGCGCACGTCGACCGTACGCTGCAGTTGATCCGCGGCGAAGGTTGCCAGGCCGGCCTGGTGTTCAACCCGGCCACGCCGCTGGACGTGCTGGAGTGGGTCATCGACAAGGTCGACCTCATCCTCATCATGAGCGTGAACCCGGGCTTCGGCGGCCAGAGCTTCATCGATTCGGCACTGCGCAAGACCGAGGCAGCACGCAGGATCATCCAGTCCAGCGGGCGCGACATCCGGCTCGAAGTGGACGGCGGCATCAAGGTCGACAACATCCGCACTGTCGCCGATGCCGGTGCCGACACCTTCGTGGCCGGCAGCGCCATCTTCGGCCAGCCGGACTACAAGTCGGTGATCGACGCGATGCGCGCACGGCTGGCGGCGCCAGCACGCTGAGAGGGAGCAAGCTCATGGCCGCGCCGCTGTACAACATCCCGGGCAGCTCGCAGGCGACCGCCACCGCGGCAGCCGCTGCCGCGGATATGGCGCCCAAGGCGCGCACCGTCAACGAGGTGCTGGCGCAAAGCCAGGTCGAGTCGGTGATGGACGAGCTGGAGCGCGACCTGGTGGGCCTGGCGCCGGTGAAGCAGCGCATCCGCGACATCGCGGCGCTGCTGGTGGTCGACAAGCTGCGGCTCAACCTGGGGCTGGTGTCCGGTGCATCGAGCCCCAGCCTGCACATGAGCTTCACCGGCAACCCCGGCACCGGAAAGACCACGGTGGCCATGCGCATGGCGCAGATCCTGCACCGCCTGGGCTACGTGCGCAAAGGCCACCTGGTGGCGGTGACGCGCGACGACCTGGTGGGCCAGTACATCGGCCACACGGCGCCCAAGACCAAGGAAGTGCTGAAAAAGGCCATGGGCGGCGTGCTCTTCATCGACGAGGCGTATTACCTGTACCGCCCCGAGAACGAGCGCGACTACGGCCAGGAGTCGATCGAGATCCTGCTGCAGGTGATGGAGAACCAGCGCGACGACCTGGTGGTGATCCTGGCCGGCTACAAGGACCGCATGGACACCTTCTTCAAGAGCAACCCGGGCCTGAGCTCGCGCATCGCGCACCACATCGACTTCCCCGACTACGCGCAGGGCGAATTGCTGGAGATCAGCGACCGCATGCTCGCCGGCATGAACTACCACTTCGGCGCCGGTACCCGCGAAGCGTTTGCCGAGTACCTGGGCCTGCGCCTGCAGCAGCCGCACTTTGCCAACGCCCGAAGTGTGCGCAATGCGCTGGACCGCGCACGCCTGCGCCAGGCCAGCCGACTGTTTGCCGACCGCGACCGCGTGCTCGGCGCCGAAGACCTGACGACCCTGCTGCCCGAAGACATCCGCGCCAGCCGGGTCTTCCAGGCGGCCGCCGCCTGAAACCTTTTTCGAGCAACCGACCCCGGGAGACACCATGCCGCTGTCCAACCGCTGGACCCTCACGCGCTACCTGATCGAGGAGCGCCGCCGATTCCCCACTGCCGGCGGCGACCTGAATGCGCTCATCCTCGACGTCTCGCTGGCCTGCAAGGCCATCGCCCGCATCGTGGCCTTCGGCAGCCTGGGCGATACGCTCGGTGCTTCCGTGGTGCCGCAGGGCGGCAGTGTCAACGTGCAGGGCGAAGTGCAGAAGCCGCTGGACGTGCTGAGCAACGAGATCTTCATTCGCATGAACGAATGGAACGGCAACCTCGCCGGCATGGCCAGCGAGGAGATGGACGAACCCAAGCAGATCCCCAGCGCCTACCCGCGAGGCAAATACCTGCTCGTCTTCGACCCTTTGGACGGCAGCAGCAATATCGACGTCAACGTTTCGGTGGGCAGCATCTTCAGCATCCTGCGCGCGCCGCAGGACGTGATCGACAGCGGCCGCGCCGTCACCGAGGCCGACTTCCTGCAGCCCGGCGCCGAACAGGTGGCTGCCGGCTACGCGCTGTATGGCCCCGTGACGATGCTGGTGCTGACCGTGGGCAACGGCGTGGCCGGGTTCACGCTCAATCCCAACCTGGGTGAGTTCGTGCTCTCGCACCCGAAAGTCCAGGTGCCGCCCGACACCACTGAATTTGCCATCAACAGTTCCAACGCGCGCTTCTGGGAGCCGCCGGTGAAGCGCTATGTCGACGAGTGCCTGGCCGGCAAGACCGGCCCGCGCGGCAGAGACTTCAACATGCGCTGGATCGCCAGCATGGTGGCCGAAGCGCACCGCATCCTCATGCGCGGCGGCGTTTTCATGTACCCGCGCGACACCAAGGACCCGGCCAAGCCCGGCCGCCTGCGCCTGCTCTACGAGGCCAACCCGGTGGGCATGATCATGGAGCAGGCCGGCGGCCGCGCCAGCACCGGCCGTCAACCCGTGCTGGGCCTCAAGCCGACGGCGCTGCACCAGCGCATCGGCCTTGTCTTCGGCTCGAAGAACGAAGTCGAGCGCATCGAGCGCTACCACCACGATCCCGCCACGCGCGACAGCGGCACACCGCTGTTTGCCGAGCGCAGCCTGTTCAGAAATTGAAGCTCCAAACCCTCACCCCGGCCCTCTCCCGCCAGCGGGAGAGGGAGAAAGTCCGCGGCCCGGCTCCCTCTCCCGCTTGCGGGAGAGGGTTGGGGTGAGGGCAGTCACTCGCCGCGGCGACCTTGATCCAGGAAAGAACCCCATGTCAGAACGCCACCCCATCATCGCCATCACCGGGTCCTCCGGTGCCGGCACGAGCAGCGTCACGCGCACCTTCGAGAACATCTTCCGCCGCGAGAACGTCAGGGCCGCGGTCATCGAAGGCGACAGCTTCCACCGCTACGACCGCAAGGAGATGCGCGCCCGCCAGGCCGAAGCCGAAGCGGCCGGCGACAAGCATTTCAGCCACTTCGGGGCCGAGAACAACCTCTTCCCCGAGCTCGAGAACCTGTTCCGCGACTACAGCGAGACCGGTACCGGCCAGCGGCGCAAATATCTGCACGACCCCGTGGAGGCGGCGCCTTACAAGCAGGAGCCGGGCACCTTTACCGCCTGGGAGCCGGTGCCCGCAGACACCGACCTGTTGTTCTACGAAGGCCTGCACGGCGCGGTGATCACGCCCGAGGTCAACGTGGCGCGCTACCCCGACCTGCTGATCGGCGTGGTGCCGGTGATCAACCTGGAATGGGTCCAGAAGCTGTGGCGCGACAAGCACGTGCGAGGCTACTCGGCCGAGGCGGTGACCGACACCATCCTGCGCCGCATGCCCGACTACGTGCACTACATCTGCCCGCAGTTCGCCCACACGCACGTGAATTTCCAGCGTGTGCCCACGGTGGACACCAGCAACCCCTTCATCGCGCGCGAGATCCCGTCGGCCGACGAGAGCTTGGTGGTGATCCGCTTTTCCAACCCCAAGGGCATCGACTTCCCCTACCTGCTGTCGATGATCAACGATTCGTTCATGTCGCGCGCCAATACCGTGGTGGTGCCCGGCGGCAAGATGGAGATCGCCATGCAACTCATCTTCACGCCCTTCATTTGGCGCATGATGGATCGGCGCAAGCGCGCCCTGGGGGCGCTGTGAGCAGCGCCCGCGCTGTTTCGTCGGTGCCCACCGCGGCCGACGCGCTGCGGCTGCTCGCCGCCGACGCGGTGGAGCAGGCCAAGAGCGGCCACCCGGGCGCCCCCATGGGCATGGCCGAGATGGCCACCGTGCTGTGGACCCAGCACCTGCGCCACAACCCGGCCGATCCGCACTGGGCCGACCGCGACCGCTTCGTGCTGAGCAACGGCCATGCCTCGATGCTGCTGTACGCGCTGCTGCACCTGAGCGGCTACGACCTGCCGATCCAGGAGCTGAAGCATTTCCGCCAGTTGCACAGCAAGACGCCGGGCCATCCCGAGGTCGGCATCACGCCCGGCGTGGAGACCACTACCGGCCCGCTGGGTCAGGGCTTGGCCAATGCCGTGGGCATGGCGCTGGCCGAGAAGCTGCTGGCGGCCGAATTCAACCGCCCCGGCCATGACGTGGTCGACCACCGCACCTACACCTTCCTGGGCGACGGCTGCCTGATGGAAGGCATCAGCCACGAGGTCTGTTCGCTGGCCGGCACGCTGCGGCTGAGCAAGCTGGTGGCGCTGTACGACGACAACGGCATCTCGATCGACGGACACGTGGAAGGCTGGTTCACCGACGACACCCCGGCGCGTTTCCGCGCCTATGGCTGGAACGTCATCGGCCCCATCGACGGGCATGACAGCGCAGCGGTGGACCATGCGCTGGCCGCAGCGCGAACGCAGGGTGACGCCGCCGACGGCAAGCCGACCCTGGTCGTCTGCCGCACCGTCATCGGCCAGGGCGCGCCCACCAAGGCCGGTGGCCACGATGTGCACGGTGCGCCGCTGGGTGCCACCGAACTGGCCGGCCTGCGCACGGCGCTGGGCTGGACCTGGGCGCCGTTCGAGGTGCCGGATCACTTGCGTGCGGCCTGGGACGGCCGCGAGCGCGGTGCCGCGTTGCAGGCCGGCTGGGCCGAGCGCTTTGCCGCTTACCGCGCCGAGCATCCGGCGCTGGCGGCGGAATTCCAGCGTCGCATGGCGGGCGATCTGCCGGCCGGCTTCGACGCGCAGGTGGCGCAGGCGCTGGCCGCGCTGGCCGAGAAGGCCACGGCCGTGGCCACGCGCAAGGCCTCGCAACTGGCGCTGGACGCACTGGCCCCGTCGCTGCCCGAACTCTTCGGCGGCTCGGCCGACCTGACCGGCAGCAACCTGACCAATTTCAAGGGCTGCGTCGTGGCCGGGCGCGACAAGCCCGGCAACCACATGAGCTGGGGCGTGCGCGAATTCGGCATGGCCGCCGCGCTCAACGGCATGGCGCTGCACGGCGGCTTCATTCCCTACGGCGGCACCTTCCTGACCTTCAGCGACTACAGCCGCAACGCCATCCGCATGGCGGCGCTGATGAAGCAGCGCGTGATCCACGTCTTCACGCACGACAGCATCGGCCTGGGCGAAGACGGGCCTACCCACCAAAGTGTGGAGCACGTGCCTTCGCTGCGCCTCATCCCGCACCTGGACGTCTGGCGCCCGGCCGATACGCTGGAAACGGCCGTGGCCTGGGCCGAGTCGCTGCGCCGGCGCGACGGCCCCAGCGCGCTGGCGCTGTCGCGCCAGGCCGTGCCGGTGGTGGCGGCCAAGGCCGACATGGCCCACGCCATCGCACGCGGCGGCTACGTGCTGGCCGACGCGCCGGGTGCACGCGCGGTGATCATCGGCACCGGCACCGAGCTGCACCTGGCATTGCAGGCACAGGCGGCGCTGGCCGCCGAAGGGCTGCCGGTGCGCGTGGTGTCGATGCCCAGCACGACGGTGTTCGACCGTCAGGACGCGGCGTATATCGACGCCGTGCTGCCGCTCAACCTGCCGGCGGTGGCGGTGGAAGCCGCGCACCCCGACTTCTGGCGCAAATACGTCGGCCGCGGTGGCGCGGTGGTCGGCATCGCCACCTTCGGCGAATCGGCACCGGCGCCGGCGCTGTACCAGCACTTCGGCATCACCGCCGAGGGCGTGGCCGACGCGGTGCGCAGCCTGCTGGGGCGCGACACGAAGGCATGACGCTGCAGGCTCTGGTCTGGGACGTCGACGGCACGCTGGCCGAGACCGAGGACCTGGGGCATCGCATTGCCTTCAACTTGGCCTTCGAGGAGGCCGGGATGCCGTGGCGCTGGGACAGTGCCGCGTACGGCGAGTTGCTGCGCGTTACCGGCGGCAAGGAGCCTCCACGGTGGCCGCTGGGGTGGCGCACGGGCGGGCCTGGAGCGGCGTCGTCGATCTCGATACGCTCGGTGCCTGGCACCAAGACGCCTGTTGAAACGGAACAGCCCGCACGGCGCGTGCCGTGCGGGCTGTGTTCAAGCGGTTCCGGGCGCCAGGGCCCGGAGCGGGGCAACGATCAGAAAGTGAAGATCATGCCCACGGCAAAACCATCGCCCTTGATGCTGGTGGCGGTGGTCTCGTCGACGCTGCCGTACTCGGCATAGAAGTAGGTGTTCTTGAACACTTCCTTGTTGATGAACAGTTCGTAGCCGGTCGCATCGGTGTCGGTGTTCTGGGCGTACATCGCACCGATGTTGAAGCCGGCGATGGGGGCCACGATGCCCGCGGTCACGCCCTTCACGTCGGTAGCGCCGTCGGCGTAACCGAGCATGACCTTGGCCACGCCGAAGTCGTAGCTGCCGGCGACCGAACCGAAGTTGGCCCCGTTTTCGGTACGCTTGCTTTCAGCGGCGGCTGACACCGACAGCGGGCCGGCGGCGTAGGTCACGGCGCCGGCAAAGGTGTCTTTGGCGCCGACTTCGTTGCCCTTGGGAACGAAGCCCGCCTGCACCTTGAAACCGCCCATGTTCGGCGAGATGTAATTCAGCAGGCGCGACTGGCGGCCCGGCAGCCAGACGGCGCTCGAGGTGTAGCCGCCCGAGGAGATGCCGTTGGAGGCGCCGTTGAAGTCGTAGCCGTTCATGACCTGGTAGACCACCGAGTCCTGCTTGCCCAGGCGCACTTCGCCGAACCCGCCCGACAGGCCTGCCCACATCTGGCGGTTGAAGAAGTCACCGCCGTTGTTGACGCCACCGTCGCTGTCGATACCGCCGGTTTCCAGGTTGAATTTGGCCTTGATGCCGGAACCCACGTCCATGCTGCCCTTCAGGCCGATACGGGTGGTGGAGTTGCCTTCGCTGGAGCCGTTGTCGCCACCGGAATGGAAGTCGGGGTCTTCACCGATGTAGTCGCTGAA
This sequence comes from Burkholderiales bacterium, assembly GCA_011391855.1. Taxonomy (GTDB): domain Bacteria; phylum Pseudomonadota; class Gammaproteobacteria; order Burkholderiales; family Burkholderiaceae_C; genus Rubrivivax. The sequence goes on along the minus strand of JAABPT010000463.1, from coordinate 1,075 downwards.
GATGCTCTGGCCGTAGCTCAGGTCGATCAGGCCATAAATGGTCATCTGGGCTTGTGCCGCGCCGGCAGCCAGGGTCAGGGCGGCGGCGGCGATCAGGGTCTTCTTCATGGAGGGTCCTTCGGTTGAATTGACGATGCTTGCAGGCGCTTTTCGCCATGCACGAAGCGCAGTCTAAGTGCCGATTGCGTGAAAACCCGTAAGGGGTGCCCCCCAAAGCGCGGTTTGCCTGCCGCACTGCAGCATTTGCGCAACACTGCCCTGGCGGGCTCAGCGCCCGCGCAGGTGAGCCGGGGCTTCCAGGCGCTTGGCCAGCAGCGACAAGGTCAACGTGAGCACCAGGTAGATGACCGAGATGGCCAGGTAGGGCTCCCAGTAGCGCGAATAGGCGCCGGCCACGGTGCGTGCAGCCAGCGCCAGCTCGGCCAGGCCAATGGCCGACACCAGCGAGGAGTCCTTGATCAACGTGACGCCTTCGTTCACCAGCGCCGGCACCATGCGCCGAAAGGCCTGCGGCAGCACCACGAAGCGCATCGCCTGCGCGTGGGTCAGCCCCACGCTGTAGGCGGCCTGGGTCTGGCCACGGTGGATGCTCTGGATGCCGGCGCGAAAGATCTCGCTGATATAGGCGCCAGCGTTCAGCGACAGTGCCAGACAGCCGGAAAAGAAGGCACCGTGCTCCTGACGGAAGCTGCGCGCCGCGTCGCCGGCCAGCAGCAGGCCGTGGTCGGGGTGCACCAGCGTGGGCATCAGCGCAAAGTGCACGAGCAGGATCTGAACGAACAGCGGCGTGCCGCGGAAGAATGTCACGTAGGCCACAGTGATGCCGCGTGCCGCCAGCAGCAGCGCCCGCAGCGGTGCGGTGGCTGGCGGTGGCGCGTCGGAGGAGGTGCTGATGAGGCCGAAGACGATACCCAGCACCAGCCCGGCGCCGATGGCCACCAGCGTGAGCTGGATCGTCATCCACACGCCGCTCACGAAGAGGGGCGTGTAGCCGGCGAGGATCTCCCAGCGAAGATCCATCGCGCGGCCCCCTGGTGCTGCCCGGCCGCGTGGCTACTTCGACGCTGCCGGGGCT
>JAABPT010000473.1 GCA_011391855.1 Burkholderiales bacterium | reverse complement strand
GACACCGGCACCGCCCTGGATGCTGTCGCCCGGGTTGTAGGTCTGGTCGTTGCCGATCACGGCCTGGCCCAGGGTGCCGCTGAGCACGACATTGTCGATGCCCGGCGTGAGCACGTTGGCGACATCGTTGACGGTGATGCTGACGATGGCGGTGTCGGTGCCGCCGTTGCCGTCGCTCACCTGGTAGACGAAGCTGTCGGAGCCAAAGAAGCCGACGTTGGGCGTATAGACGAAGTCGCCGGTGCTGGCGACGATGTTCACGGTGCCGTTGCCGGCGGGGGTGGCAATCGAGTAGACCAGCGTGTCGCCGTCCAGGTCGGTACCGGCCACGCGCCCGGGAATCGGGCTGCCTTCGTTGCCGACCGTCGCCTGGTCATAGGCCACGGGCGCCCGGTTGCCCAGGTCTTCGCTGTTGATGACTGCGACCAGATCGCCCTGGACGGTAATGTTGCTGGCCGCATTGACGACCAGGGTGACGGTCTCGGGTCCCTCGACGAGGCTGTCATTATTGACGGCCACGTCGACGAACTGCACCGTCTGCCCGGCTGCGAAGGTGACCTGCCGGGAAACCGGCGTGTAGTCCAGGCCAGCCGTAGCGGTGTCGCCGGCGGCGCCGGTGTAGACATTGATGGTCAGGTCGCTGCTGGGCGCCTGGTCGAGTTCCAGACGAAAGGCCAGGTTTCCCTGGCCCTCGGTAACGTCACTGACGCTGGCAGTGAGCACGAACTGAATGGGTGGGTTCAGGCCCGTTCCGCCCGCCGCGTTGACCGTGAGGTTGGGGTCGCCGTTCACAATTTGACCGGCCGGCGGCACCACGGCCCCCAGCGAGTCGACCACGAAGTCGGCGTAGTTCTGGCTCAGGCCACCCGCGCCTGAGGGGATGGCTCCGCCCGTGACGTAAGTGAAGGCATCTGCGCCCAGGATGGTGATTTCTGCGCCGTTGGACAGCGTGAGCTTCAGCGCGTTCGAGGCAATCTGGCTGCTGGCGATCGTGAGACCCCCGACCAATTGCAGTATGTTGGTGCCCTGCGTATCCGAGAGAGTCAGCTTCTGCCCGGCCGAGAGCAGGTTGCTGTCGAGCACATAGGTGTCACTGCCGCCGGCAGCGCCGACGATTGCGGTGTCGGTGGCCTGCAGGAAGTTGACGTCATTACCGGTAGTAAAAGCCATTTGCTTTTCCCCAAAGAAAGTAGACAACGGTAGCGAGCGCCGTGAGGCACTCGCTACCAGAAGGGAGACTCAGTTAGACGACCAGGACGTCGACCAACGAAGCATCAGCCACACCAACAAGTGTCAGCGATATGACGTCGCCGTCCGCATCCGCGCCAAAGGTCACCACCGTCGAGCCCGTGAACGGGTCGAGCTGGACGACCACACCCTGCACCCCGTCGAGCGCAGCCAGGGTGGTGACACCACTGGCGGTCGGCAGGTTGAACGAGAGCCCGTCGTTGGCGGTACTGAAGGCGGTGAGGTCGATCTGCGTGTTGGCTGTCAGCAGCTTGGCGGCATCGACGTCCAGGGTGAAGACCTCATCAGCAGCCGTGGCTGCCACGGGGGCGGTCGAGCCCTCGACGAGATCAACCACAGTGCCCCCCACAGGCGGCACCACCGGCGGGACAACAACACCGGTCAGCACAGCCGCGGCGCTGAGCTCGATGGGGCTGTTCAGCGTGGCCACCTTGGTGACCGCGTAGGTCTGCGCCGTGGTGCTGCTGTTGGTGTCCTGGATGTAGTACACGTCATAGGCCTGGTTGGTGGCGTCTGCCACACCGTCGGCGTCTGCCGTCACCAGCACCACCGCCTTGCCGTTGTCTTCCACCGCGATCTTGCCGGCGGCCGCAGCCACCGCAACATCAGCGGCCACCAGGGCTGCCTTGTTGAACAACACACCGTAGTTTTCGGCGCCGGTCAGGTTGAGGCCCGCCGTGGCGTTGACCGCAGCTGCAGCCTTCACCGTGGCACCGCCCAGGAAGTCGGCAACCAACAGCGTATCGGCAACGTCGAAGTTGTTGATGGTATCGACGCCGTTGGCTGCCGCGGTGTCTTCGAACACGTAGGTGTCCGCGCCGCCGTTGCCGCCGTTGGTCACGACCACCTCACCCGTCACGGTCACGGTGCCCAGGCCGGCGCCCGAGACCGAGATCGAGTCGGTTGCTGCAACATCAACGCCCGGAGCGAACGTGAAGGTCAGCAGGCCGTTGTTCTGGTTGTACGAGACCGCCAGCAGGTCGGTGCCGCCAAAGGCGCTGGTCGCGTTAACCTCGTCGAGATTGGCCGAGGCCAGGATGGCCAGGGCGTTGCCGATGCTGTGGGAGCCACCGCCCGCCGCGATCGAGAGGTTATCACCTGCGTCCGGATCGTTGTCGGCCGCGCCGCCCACGTTGAGCGTCAAGATGACGCCGTCGAGGTTCAGCGTAACCGCGCCGACGGCAGTGGTGCCGGTCGGGTTGATCTGGATCGTGCGCGTCTCGATGCCGAGACCGCCGTCGAGCACGTCGTTGCCGCCGTTGCCGCGCAGCACGTCGCCAGAGGCACTACCGGTGAGGTTGTCTACGCCCGCACCGCCATGCACCTGACCGCCGGCAGCGCCGACGATGTTGACGGTGACGCCTGCGGCGACGTCATTCAGGTAGCTTTCGCCCCAGCCGTCCTGCTCGAGCACCAAACCGCCGAAGCTAAGGATGTCCGCCGAGGTGACCACCGTGGTCGAACCCTGGATCAGCGTATTGCTGGCCGGGTTGAACGTGAAGACGTTACCGCCGGCGACAGAAGCGTCGGTGAGCACCATCGATTCGAAGCCCTGAACGTTGCTGACGCGACTGAGCGCGCCGAGCACCACCTCGTCGGTGACGTCACCGGTGCCGATCACCGTGAGGCCGGTGGCCGTCACCGCGGTGACATCGAGGGCGTCGAAGTCGAAGTTGAAGCCGGCCGGGCGCGGACCGTTGAGCGTGAGCAGGCTGATGACGCCGGCGTTCACCGAGTCATTGGCCACCTTCAGCGTGTCGTGGTCGTTGGCAGCGTTGTCGGTCAGCGTGAGGCCGGCCGTGGTGGCCAGCGAGCGAACGTCGTACAGGTCGTTGGTAGCACCGTCAACCATGAGCTCGAAGCCGGTCAGGACCATCGTGTTCATGGTGGGCGTGTTGCTCGAACGCACGTCGATGACGCCCGGCGAGGTGCCCAGGATGATGGTCTTGTCGGTCACGTTGTCGAAGGTGACGCTGTCTTCGGCGTCCTGCGAAGCCTCGATCTTCAGCGAACCGGGGGCGGTGCTGTTGTCGGCGCCGTGCGAGCTGATGGTGTGCGTGCCGCCACCCGCCAGGGCGACGCCGTTACCGTTCTGGAACGTCACGGTGCCGCTGACGCGGCCCTCGGCCACGCCGGCGGTGGCCAGGTTTTCCTCGGCGACGGTGACCGTCAACGAGATGCTGGTCTCCAGCGGCGAGTAACGCACTTCGTTGGCACCACCACGCAGCGTGAGCGTGTCGTTCGTGAAGCGGTGGTCCAGACCCGACTGGTTGACGAGGTCTTCGCTGCCCTGGTAGATGATGACTTCAGAGGCGTCGCTGCCTTCGACGCGGTTCCAGGTGGCGTCGGCCACCGGGGGAAGCGTCGACGTAGGCGAGTCGTAGGTGTACTTCTCGACGAATGCGTTCAGGCCGGACAACGTGTTGCCGCTGCCGTCGGCGATGCGGATGACCTGCTCGATCACGGCCTTGTCGGCCGGATTCGTGGCCGGCTCGGCGTACTGGAAGGTGATCTGGCGCGCCTGCCCCACCGCGGTGAAGTCGAGGACCGACTCGCCCTTGGAAGCGACGATCTGCTCCACTTCGCGCAGCGCATCGACCCGGTCTTGCGAGCCGGTGATGGCGCCGTCGAGGTTGCCGTCGACCACCACGTACTGCGGGGTGGTGGCGGTTTCCTGGCCCACGGGCACAACGATACGGCCGTCTTCAGCGCTGTAGTCGACGCGGTCCAGATCGGAACCGGTGGCCGCCTCGCCCAGCGTGAACGAGAACTCACCCTGGTTGTTGACCTGAACGATCTCGCCGGCCAGCACCTGCGCACCGAAGCTCTTGCGGGTGGTCGCGTTGGTGTTGAGCTGGTCGAAGTCGGCGTACGTCATGAACAGGATGTTCTGATCAGGCGTGCCGTCGGTCTGGTCGTTGCGGGCGTTTGCCGACATCGTGGCGCTGTCGGCTACGAGCACGGTGTCGTTGCCCGCACCGCCCATCACGCGCTCGATCTCCTCGATGCCCTGGATGGTGACGTGCGTGTCGGCACCGGCGGTGACGCGGCCGTTGATGTAGCTTACGGTGGCACCGGTGGCGAAGGCGCTGATGTCGAGCATGTCGTTTTCACGCGTGCTCTCGGCGGTGTTGCCGGCCAGCGTGATGTACTCGACGCCACCCAGCGAGTCGACGGCCACGGTGCTGCCCACGCGACCACCGGTCATGGTGACCGTGTCGGTGCCGCCTGCGCTGGCGGCCACGGCGTCGAGCTTGATGGTGACGGTGGGCTCAGCCGCGCCGTCGGTCGCCTCGCCGGCGAAGGCGTTCTGGTACTCGATGCGGTCGATACCCAAGCCGGCCGCGAACGTGTTGTTCTTGGCGGCCTCGGTTTCATCGATCAGCAACAGATCGGCGCCATCGCTGGTGACGACGCTTTCTACACCGTCCACCAGCAGCACCAGGGACTCGTAGTCACTGGCCGTGGGGTACTGCGGGTCGCCACTGGCCACGGTGCCGATGATCGCGTTGGTGCTGTAACGCACCTCGCCAGCGGCGGCGCTGTTGGTCAGGTTGTAGGAGATGCCGCCGGCGCCCGTTGTGACAGCCGAAAGGGCGGTGGCGTCGAGGGTGTCGCTACCTTGGCCGCTGTTGGCAACGGCGTTGCCGGTACCGGAAACGGTGCGGATATTTTCGAAGTTGGTGAACTTCGTGGTGTGGTCCACCGTGCCGTTGCCGTCGACGTCGACACCGACGCTGCCCGCGCCGTCGTTGCGCAGTTCAACGACTCCGCCGGCGAGGGCGAAGTTGTCCAGCGTGACAGTGAAGCGGGTGACGCCGGCCGTGAACAGGCTCTGCGAGAACTGCAGCGTGTCGTCGAATTCACCGCTGGCCGTGGCGACGCCGTTCTCCGACTGGTTGATCAGCTGGATCGACGAGATCGTGAGGCTGTTGAGGGCCGTGACCTTGGTCGGGTTGGCGGCCTCCCACTTGTTCAGCACGTAAACGCGCGCCTGCGGCTCGCCCAGCACTTGAACGGCATAGAAGTTCTTGCCGCCGTCGAGCACGTCTGCACCGGTGGAGCCTTCGACGCGGTCGTCGCCGGTGCCGCCGTTGATGATGTCGGTGCCGTTGCCACCGAGCAGGAAGTCGTCACCGTGGAAGGCGACGCCGTTCGCAACGCTGGAAAGCGGGCTGTTGGTGGCGATATTGTTCGGGATTGCCGTGGTGGTGCCGAAGACGAAGTCCTGCAGGTTGTTCGGGCCCACGTCGACGACCAGGGCTTCCGAGCCGGCGAGGGTTTCACCCGCGTTCTTGGCCGTGGCCAGGATCGCACGCGAAGTGCCGTTCTCGCCGACGAACAAGACATTCTTGTTGTGCAGGTTGCCGTTGCGGCCGTCGAAGTCGAGGAGTTCGACTTCGTGCTGCGAGGTGTTGTCGACGGTCACCTTGGCCGGCTCACCGCCCGAGGTATTAGTCGGTTGCGGCGCCGTGACACGCATGAAGACGGTCTGCTCGCCGTCGTAGGGTGCCTGCGTCAGCGTGATGGTGCTGCCGGCCAGTGCGGCAGCCACTTCGCCGGCCGACGTGTCGTCGTCCATGTAGCTGTTGATGAAGGCCGTCAAGCGGGCCAGGAAGGCGGCCTGGATGTCGGCTTGCGCGTCAGCCACGCCGTCTTCGGCGGGGATGACGTTGCCGTCGAGGTCAACGCCGACCGTCAGCTCGTAGTTGATGCCATTCACCGTGATCGTGACACGGTCCTGCGTGGTCAGATTGGTGAAAGTCAGCGCGTAGGACTGGTCCTCGGCGATGCGTGTGGTGGCCATGCCGTCGCCGTCTTCGTCGGCAAAATTGATCACCAGGTCTTCGGCATAGGCATCGACACCCAGCGAGATCGTGCTGCCAAGGACGGAGTCGTCGTTCACGCCTTCGTTGTCGGCGCGGTCTTCGAAAGACTTGTAGATCAGGCGGTCCTGCGTGGTGGCGGTGCCTGCGGGCGCATACGTGGCCTGGGCCGAGAACGCACCATTGGAAACCACACCGCCGACGGCGTATCCTTCGGCCACAGTGTCGGAAATGTTGCGGCCGGCAGTGTCAGAAACGACGATCGTGTTGCCCGAGGCAGTGGCGCTGACGCGTGCGTCGAGTACCTGGTAGGCGGTATTGACCAAGGCCGCGACTGCTGCTGCACTGGTGGCGGCCATCAGCGCGGCCGAGTCGGCGACGGCAAAGGTCACGCCGTCGATGCGGATGCTGAACGAGGTCAGCGCGACATCGGCTGAAGCCAGATCGGTGGTGCCGAGGTCGACAGTCAGGCTGGATGCCCCCGTGGTCGAAGTGCCGCCAATGTTGAAGTCACGCTCGAACAGGCCCTCGCCGTCCAGGTCAGTGTCCCAGAGGTTGTCGCCGTTGACATCGGACTGGCGGTGGATCACATCCACGCCATCGCCGAGCAGCGCGCCGCCGTTGGCCGTGCCGAAGTAGAAATCGTCATTGCCGCCGCCGCCAGTCAGACTGTCGTCGCCACCGCGTCCCTCAACTACGTCGCTGAAGTCCCCGAGGGAGGCGTACAGGGTGTTTGCGCCACTCGTGCCCCGCAGGTCCAGGGCGCCTTCGTAAGCGCGATGGTTCTGCTGGTTATTGAAGGCCAGGTCCGGATCATTGGAGCCCGCCGCCCGGTAGTCCACACCGCCCAGGCCGGTTGCAATGATGCTTTCCATGTCCTGCACCTGCGTGCGGGACACGCCTGCGGCGTAGTTGGTCTGGTCGGCCGTCCAGATGCCTGCGTATTGACTGCTGCTGGCGGGCGCATTCTTATCTGCACCACCGTAGCCCGCAGAGGCGTCCAAGCCACCAGCCACTCCGCTGCCACCGCCGGTGGCGAGGTCGAAGCGCAGAATGCCGTCGGTGGTCATGGCCGTCGCGGTGCGAGTGCCCAAGCTCTGACTCGTCAGCCACAGGGTGTCGTCACCGGCACCCGCAGCGTCCTCGCTGATATCACCTTCGTAGATGCCGCCGTCGGCTTCCCAAACCAGGTTGTCGTCGCCAGCGCCGCCGATCAGTTCGTCACGACCGTCGTTGACGATGCCGGCTGCATTGGGGTTGTTGAGCGAATAGCGGAGGTTGCCGCCCATCAGCAGGTCGCTGCCGTCGCCACCCTCGATCAGGTCGTTGTCGTAGCCACCGATCAAGATGTTGTTGGCGATGGAGCCAATGATGTTCAGTTGCGCGGACGCACCGATGCCCACGTTCTCGCCGCCGACCATCATGCCGCCGCCGCCGATGGCGACAGCGACATCATCGAGGAAGCCGTACAGGTTGCCGGACGCGTCGACATGCTCGATTTCGGTCATGAGCATCGTGCGGCCCGTGCCGGTCACGACCGACTGGTCGTTCTCATCCAGGCCATCGGCGTCGTCGCCGTCTGCGAGATTGATGACCGTGCCGTCTTCATCGTCGGAAACTTCGATGAGCAGCCAGTCGCTGTCCTGCGGCGTGTTGTTGCCGACCGCTGCATCGTCAGAGGTGCTGCCGCCATTGATGACCAGCGAGTTGCCGTCGGTGTTGTCAAGAAGGGACAATTCCGCAAAGAAGAAGTCGGCATTCCGACCGCCAAAGAGCGTATCGCCGCCGCCATTGCCAGAGGCAACGCCGCCACCGGCCATGAAGTCGTTGCCGATGCCACCCAGGGCAGTGTCTGCACCCAGGCCACCGAGGAAAATGTTGCCGTTGGTATTGACGCCGTCGCCGGCGAAGCCCGTACCGTCGAATTCGATATTGCCGAGGAAGTTGTTGGCCGCGTCGCCTTCGTTCAGACGGTTACGCATATAGGCGTCAACGATCTCGAAGTCCTTGCCGTCGTCCAGCGTCGTCGGGTTGTTGTTCTCGACGCCGTTGTTTTCGATCGTGCCGTCACCATCGAGGTCCAGGCCGCGGACCTGGTTGTTATTGGCGGTGAGATCGATGCGGGCGCCCTGGTCGCCGGTGAGGCGCATGACGTCGAGTGTGGTTGCCTCGGCACCGGGAACTTGCACAGGGGTCAGAACGAAGACCTTGCCTTCCATGCTTGCCGGCTGGTCCAGCGGCACGTCGACCGAGCCCGGGATCTGAGCGTAGCCGACCGCCGCATCTATCTGGGCATTGAACGCCGTGGCATACGAGCCGTAGATCGGATCATCGGCCAGCAAGGAAAACTCCTGCAGCACCGCCAGGACCATCGCACCCTTTTGCTCCAGGGCGACTTGCCCCAGCCTTTGGGCCACGTAGAGGGTGGCATCGGCCACGACGAGGGGCGGCTCGGTGATGTTGACGTTCGCGACGACCATGGCCGCCACGTCGGCGTCGCTCATGGTCCCGAAATCACGGACGTACAACTGATTGACGAGGTCAGCAACGGTGCGGTTGTCCGTCAGCGCTCCAAGAGCCCAGTCCATCGTCGTATTGCCGAGCTGCAGGTTGTACAGACCAGTGGCCGCGCGAGCGATCAGGGTTTGGTCAAAGCTGGGGGTGGTCATTCAGTTAACTCCTGGTGAGTTGATAGAGAGAGTTGTCTTCTTCAAAAGAAACCGGTGCCGAGTGTTCTGGGGGACACCCGCACTCGACTCAGAGTCCTGCCGCCGCATGGCGGGCAAGGCGCTGAGTGGAACCGGGTGATCTGGTGCACGTTCAAGGTTGGAAAGAGCCTGATGCTGGCGGCTGAGTGTCAGCCGGGCCGACGGCGACCGATGTGATGGGCATCACATGGCTCGTCAGTCTTTGTTCGTGGTGCGATCGGGCGCAAGGAAAGGTGTTTAAACACAGACACGTCGCGCATGCTAGCACGCCCTGTGCCGGCTTTTGCCCGGGACTGTTCCTACCATTTGTAGCGTAGCCCGCCGTAGATCGATGCGGCGTCGAATGAAAAGACTGCCAGGTTGCTCTTTTCCCGGGAAACCAGGACCTGGATCACGCTCGCGGCGCTGTCTGCGGCCAATTCGAACCATGGACCCGTCAATTCAAGCATGAGTTGCTGATTTTTAGTACTTCTTCGTACGTTGTTTTCGAGCAACGGACTATAACCCTCTTTGTCCTCGCTGTGGCTGTAGCGCCACTGGGCGTCCAGGAACCAGGGGTTGCCGCTGCGGCCATTGCGCCCCAGATTGGCCAGCACGCGCACGCCGACCCCGGATTTCTTCTGGTCGCCGCCGGGCCGCTGGTCCGACCGCGCCCGGTCCTGGCCCCAAGCCAGCGACACGCCCACCGTCCAGGTGCGCAGGCTCGGCACGGCGCAGAGCAGGCTCGCGGCGACGCCGGCGACCTGGGCGTCGTTGATGGGGAACTCGCGGTAGCGCCGGTCCTCGGTTTCCAAGTACCAGCGTTGGCTGCAGTCGCCGGCCGGGCCTTCGGCGCCCACGCCCAGGCGCCACATGCGGCTGTCTTCGGTGAGCGCGCCGCCTGCGACCTGCGCCCGCCCCTGGAGCTGCCATCGCCACTCGCCGGTGGTCTGGTAGGCCCCGAGCCCGAGGCGCACGCTGTGCCAGTCGGTGTCGCTGTCGCCCGGTGCGTGGCGGGCCGAGGCCTGGACACCGACGAGGTAGGTGCGCGTGGCCGACGGGCTGATGGCCCCCTGCCACGTCATGTCCAGCAGCGCTGCGCCTCCGGCACGCGGCTCCAGCGGCCGCTCCAGCGGCAGCGTGATGGGGCCGTCGGGCGGCGTGATCGTCAGTTCGCTCAGGCGCGGCGATTGCGCGAGGTTGTCCTCGTAGCCGGCCAGCAGCTGGATCTCGCGCAGCTGCACCCAGCCCGCGGCGGGCGCGTCTGCCTGGCCCGTGCCGGGCTGCGTGGCGCCGCGGGCGAGCCGCGGCGCGGGGTCGTTGAGGCGCTTCCAGAGCACGGGCGGGACATCGGTGCGGTCCTGCCAGGCGCGCACGAGTTCCTCGCGCGCCGCCGGTTCGCCCAGGGCCGCCAGCGCCAGCGCGTGGTCGGCCTGCGCCGACAGCAGCTCGGGATTGAGCAGCAGCGCCCGCTCCAGCCGCAGCAGCGCCTGCTTGGCGTCGCCCACTTCGAGCCACGCGCCGCCCAGGGCGGCCAGGAAGACGGCGTCGTTGTTGCACGCGTCGGCGGCAACCTCCATCAGGCGCAGCAGCGCGGCCTGGGCCTGCGCACTGCGCGGCCAGGGGGTGGCGGCCAGCGCGGCGCAGTTCGCCGACGGCGTGGGCAGCGGATCGAGGTCGGCTTCGGTTTCGGCGCGAGCCGACGCGCCGGCCGAGATCGCCAGCCAGACCAGGCCGACCCGCAGGACGCGCCGCGCCGGCGGATGCGGCGTCACGCGTCGCGCGGTGGCGGGGTGTTGTGCTGGGCGGCCGCAGCCACTGGGGTGGCGGCCAGGGCGGCCAGGCGCCGCGTCAGCGGCTGCCCGTCCTGCCAGGGGTCGTCGGCCGCGTCGCCGGCACCGGTGGCGGGCGTCGAGACCCACAGGTCTTCGGGCGGAACCAGCTCGGCCGCGTCAGCCGCACCGTAGAGCGTGTAGGGGCTGTCCAGGCCCTCCAGGAGGAAGTCGCCCAGCGGCTCGGTGCTTTGCGGCGGGAGCTGGCGCGCCATTTGAGGTCCGATCAACAAGGGCATGGAGAGGTCTTGCGTCATCTGCTGAAGACGCGATGCTACGCTGACCGGTTCCCCCAGCGCCGCATGGGACCGCCGCCGCGCCGGGCCGAAGGAACCGACGACGGCCAGGCCGCTTTCCAGCCCGATGCCCAGCGCCAGCGGCTGCACGAGGTGGCCATGCGCGGGGTCGGGCCGGCGCGCCAGCAGGCTGCGCGTCTCGCGCAGCAGCGCCTTGCCGGCCTGCAGCGCCTGCTGCGCATGCCCGGCGCAGTCGGCGTAGGCATTCCAGACGGCGAGCACGGAGTCACCGGCGATATGCTCGACGACGCCGCCGTGCTGCTCGACGACGTCGACCGCCACGCAATAGAAGGCGTGCAGCAGCGCCGCCGTCTCCTCGGGCGGCCGGTACTGGGCGAAGGCCGAGAAATTGCGGATGTCGGCCACCAGCACGCTGACCGGCCGGCGCTGCACCTGCAACTGGCCCGAGGGCTCGCTGGCCATCAGGCGCCTGGCCACCGGTTCCGGCAGGTAGGAGCCCAGGTGCGCCGACAGTCGCTCGCGCTGGGCGCGGGCCAGCGCGTGCTCGGCCGTCGCCAGCGCGCTGGCCGCCAGCAGCGCATACAGCGCCGGACCGGCCCAGGGCCACCACTGGTCGGCCTCCACCAACGCCCAGTAGGCGGCGGCGCAGCACAGCGCCGCGAGGGCGGCGCCGGCGATGGGCAGGCGCTTGGCCGGTGCACCGCGCTGCCGCACCGCCACCAGCCACAGGCCGCCGGCGATGAGCAGCATGGCCAGCCCCTGGCCGATGGCGGCGTGGCGGGGGGTGTAGGGCACGCGGTGGTCGAGCAGGCCCGACAGCAGCTGGGCGTGCACCTCGACGCCGGCGGCCACGGCGGTCAGTGGCGTGGCGGCGACGTCGCCGATGCCGAAGGCGGTGGCGCCGACCAGGGCCACGGTGCCGGCCAGGATTGCGGGCGGCGCCTGGCCCGCCAGCACCTTGTGCGCGCTGACCGAGGTGAGCGCCATGCGCGCGGTGCGGAACGGCACCCGCAACTGGCCTGCGGCGTCGACCGGCACCTGGATGCCGGGCAGACTGGGGCTGGTGAGCAGGTAGGCCGGCTCGAGCAGGCCGGTACCTGCGCGCCAAGTCCAGTCGGGCGATGGCGCCTGGGCGTCATCGGGCTGCGCGGCACGCCAGAGTGTCGCCAGCGCCAGGCTGGGGTAGGCGCGTCCTTGGTGGCAGATGAGTGCCGGCAGTTCGCGCACGACACCGTCGGCGTGCACGCTCGGCGTCAGGTGCCCGGCCACCGAGCCGGTGGAGATCACCGTGCCGGCATTGCCGATATGGCCTCGGCCCAGGGGAGCGAAAGGCGGGCAGGTGCCGCGATCCGCGTCGGGGCTGCCGGCCGTCGTGCCCGGCGCGGTGGCCACGGCCCCGACGACGTGGCCGACCTGCGGCGTGGTCTGCGGGTCGAGCGAGAAGATCTGGCCCAGCACGACGGGCGAGCGGCGCCACAATTCCTGCAGTTCCGCGTCGCCGGGGCGGGTGGCGTCGAGCACGAGGTCGATCGCCTGCACGGCAACGCCGGCGTCCAGCAGACGCTGCGACAGCGCGGCCAGTGTCGGCCGCGGCCACGGCCAGGCGCCGTGGCGGTCGAGGCTCGCTTCGTCGATGTCGATGACGACGACGCGCCTTTCGGGCACGTCGGACGCCGACAGTCGCCAGGCGGCGTCGCCCGAGACCTCCTCCACCGTGTGCAGCAGCTGCGGTGCAAAAGCCTGGACGAGTCCCACCACCGCCGCCGCCAGCCCCAGCGCAGCCGCACGCAGGCGCCAGGGATGGTCGCGGCAGAACGCAGGCAGGGAGGTCATGGCTGCGGCCTTGCGCCCGGGTCAGGAGCGAGCGACGCCCGGCGGGCTCAGCGGCCCCACAGCGTCTTGCCGCGGAACAGCCCGCTGCCGAGGCCGCGCTCGAACAGGTAGCCGGCCTCCTTGCCGTCGAGCGATACCGCGCCGGCCACCGACTGGCGGCTGTCGAGGTCGCGCACCGAGAAGGTGCCGTCGCCGCGGACATCACCGGCCATGCGCAACTCGGTCTTGCCGGCCGACGGTGACGACAACGCCAAACCGGTGGCGAAGGTGCGGCGGGCGAAGTCCAGCGACAGCGTGCCGCCGTCTACGGTGGCGGCCTCGACCGCGCCGGCATTCTCGTAGGTGGCCTGGGCGCGCGAGAGGCGGAAATCGACCTGGCCTTCGCCGGCGCGCAACTCGCGTTCGGGGTTGCTGGGATCGTTGGCCCGGAAGAGGGTGAACTGCTCGGAGCCGATGGCCTCGTGCCGGCCCAGCCTGGCAATGGCGAAGGGCACGCTGACGTCGTCGTTGAAGGCGGCGTTGATGGTGTAACGGCCCCAGAGCAGCTGGCCGTCCAGGTTCGGACGGCGGTTCAGGTCGGGCAGCGAATCCGCCGCAATGACCAGCATCTCGGCGGCGGCGGCATCATTGCGACCATAGGGTTCGGCGGCCAGCATGCCCGCGCTGCGGGCGGCATTCTCGGCGGCGCGCAGCGCCGCGAGCCGGTCCTCGGCACCGGTGGCGCCGGTGGCGAGCATGGCATGGGCCACCGGCACCAGCCGGGCGACCTGCTCGCCGCGCTGCACCTCCACCATCAGGTGGCTCATGTCCGCCGACAGCTGCCGGGACTGCGCCCCGGCACAGGGGCCCAATCCGGCCGCACTGCACCCTTCTCCGAGCGCCGAGACGACGATCGCCCCTTCCGCCACCGAGGCGCGCATGCGGGCGTCGGTGGCCTGGACGATGAAGTCGGTGCCGCGCACGCCAATCGCCGCCACGGGGGTATTCATGCGGAAGCGGCTCTTGTCGACTTCGGTGGCGCGGCCGGAGATCGAGCGCGTGATGCCATGGTCGACCTGCAAGCGCACCTCGCTCGACGCCGGCTGCGCGGCGTCGAAGTGATAGGCCTGGATCTCGAGCGCACTGTCGGGCCGCACGGAGACGGCAGCATTGTCGATGAAGCGCAGATGGACGTGGCCGCTGGCCGAGGTCTCGACGCGGTCGCCGACGTGCACCGACATGCCGCGCTTCAGTGCCTCGACCTGCCCGTCCTTGCGCACGACGCGGACCTGCCCGATGAGCAGGCTGACCTGGCCGACGCCGGCGGTGGCCGCGATCTGGCCCGGGTTGGCCAGGGCGCCCTGCACACTCAGGGCTCCGGCGAGGGCCAGCGCCGCGGCCACAGGCACCAGGCGTGCGGGCCTGGCGCCACGCCTGGACAGGCTTGGCTTCGATGCGAAGCTGGATATCATGGTGTGACTCCTGAGGTGTGACCAGCACCAGATTGCCAATAGTGCACCTGACTGCGATGAGCGCCATGTGTCCTGCATCACACGTGCTGGCGCTTTTCGCGATGCACAGTGCCGGCCTCGATGCCTATTCTGATCCCTATCCTGCAAGGTCTGCGCCTGTTCGAGAATTTGCCGGCGGCCCATCTGCGGGAGCTGTCGCAGGTGATGAACGAACGCAGGGTGGAACGGCGCGAGGTCGTGATCAAGCGCGGCGACCGCGACGCCGGGCTCGGCTTTCTCATCGAGGGCCGGCTGCAGACCGTCGATTTCACGCTGGACGGCCGCGAAGTGGGCATTGACTTCGTGGAGGAGCGCGACTTTTTCGGCGAGCTTGCGGTGATCGACCATCAGCCGGCGCCGGAGTATGTGATCGCGGTGGCGCCATCGCGTGTGGCCATGCTGGACCGCGAGCGCGCGCGTGAATTGATGTTCTCGACCCCCGAAACGAGTGCCGCGGTGGCCTTGCGGCTGGCGCAGCGCATGCGCCGGTCAGCTCGGCAACGGGCCGTGCTCGCGCTGCCGAGTTCGTTTCAGCGTGTCTGCGCGCAATTGCTGCTGATGACGCAGCAGCCGTCTGGCGGCCCGGTGACGATCCAGCTGGCGCCCACCCACCAGGAGATCGCGATCATGGTCAACACCAGCCGCGAAACGGTGACACGCACGCTGCAATTCCTGCAAACGCTCAAGGTCGTGGCGCGCGCCGGGCAGAGCCTGGTGGTCAACCAACCGCAGACACTGCAGGAGGCCGCGGACGGCAAGCTCGTGCCGCGCAAGTAGCCGTCGCGGACTCAGGAACTGGTAGCCGGAGCTGCCTTGTACTCTGCCACGACCCCCCTCAGCCGCGCCCGCACGGCCGTGTCGTCATGCGATTCGCCTGCGGCTGCCGGCGCTGCCAGCCACGCCAGCAATTCGTCCACCCGGTCCTCGTTGTCCGCACTCGCCGCGAGCCGCGCCACACGCAACCGCGGCACCGCCGTGGGCAGGGTGTCGTCGGCCGACGCGAGCAATTCCTCGTACAGCTTCTCCCCCGGACGCAGCCCAGTGAATTCGATCGCGATCTCTTCCGGCGTGTGCCCGGACAGCCGGATGAGGTCGCGCGCCAGGTCGACGATCTTCACCGGCTCGCCCATGTCCAGCACCAGCACCTGCCCGCTTTCGCCGATGGCCCCGGCCTGCAACACCAGGCGCGCTGCCTCGGGAATGGTCATGAAGTAGCGAATGATGTCTGGGTGCGTCACCGTCAGCGGGCCGCCCCTGGCAATCTGCTCCTTGAACTTGGGGATCACGCTGCCGCTGCTGCCCAGCACGTTGCCGAAGCGCACCGCCATGAAGCGCGTGCCGGGGTGCAGCGCGGCCAGGCTGCTGATGACCAGCTCGGCCGCGCGCTTGGTGGCGCCCATCACGTTGGTGGGGTTCACCGCCTTGTCGGTGCTGATGAGAACGAAGCGCTCGGCGCCCGCCTCGGCCGCGGCCAGCGCGGCGTGGTAGGTGCCCAGCGTGTTGTTGCGCAGCGCCGCGGCTGCGTTGTGCTCTTCCATCAGCGGCACGTGCTTGTAGGCCGCGGCATGGAACACCACCTGCGGGCGCCATCGGGAACAGATGGCGCGCAGGTGGGCCAGGTCCTTCACGTCGCCGATCAGTCGTACCAGTTCCAGGCCGGGGAAGGCCTCGGTGAGGTCCTGCTCGATGGTGTAAAGATTGAATTCGCTCAGCTCGACCAGCACCAGCCGCACCGGCCGGAAGCGCGCCACCTGCCGGCACAGCTCGCTGCCGATGCTGCCGCCGGCACCGGTGACGAGCACGGTTTTGCCCTGCAGCACCTGTGCGACGCCGGCTTCGTCCAGCACCACGGGCGCGCGGCCCAGCAGGTCGTCGGGTTCGATGCTGCGCAAGCGCTCCACGCGGGCCTGACCTTCGCGCAGCTCGGCGGCGCTGGGCACGGTGAGCACCGGCAAGCCCGTGCCAGCGGCGATGTCCAGCGCTCGACGGCGCTGCGCGAAGCTCGCCGTTGGCAGGGCCACGATGACATGCGTGGCCGTGCCGGGGTGGACGCTGCCGCGCAGCGCCCCCAGCGGCCCGAGCACCGGCACGCCGGCAATGCGCGCGCGCTGCTTGGCGGGGTCGTCGTCGAACAGGCCCAGCACCGTCCAGCCCTGGCGGTGCAGCCCGGCGATGAGCAACCGCGCCGCCTGGCCCGCGCCCATCACCAGCGCACGCCGGATGTCGCCGCGGCTGCCGGCGATCTGCGCGCGGGCGTGTTCATACAGCATGCGGTAGCCGATGCGCACCAGGCTCAGCCCCATGAGCGCCACCACCGGGTGCAGCGCCAGCACCGCGCGCGGTATCTTCACCAGCCCCAGGCCCATCACCACCACGGCGCTGGCAGCGCCGGCCAGCGCACAGGCCAGCGTCAGGCGCTTGATCTCGCCAAAGCCCGAGAAGCGCCACATGCTCTGCGGCACCTTGAACAGCAGGCTGGCCGCCGTGTAGGCAGCGACGATGCCCAGCAGCACCCAGGCGTCGTAGGACGGCCTTGCGCTAAGCCAGCGTTCGAAGCCCAGGCGGAAGAGGTAGGTGACGTTCCAGCAGGCGGCCACCACGGCCGCGTCCACCAGCAGCGATACCGGTTCGCGGTGCGGGCGCAGGCGCGCCAGGAAGAGGTCCAGACGGTGCCAGAGCGTGGGCGCGGCGGGCAGGGTCATGACGGTCTCACTGCAGTGCCGCGAGGCCGAGGTCGCGCCAGCTCAGCACGCTGTGGTCGGCCCGCTCGTGGCTCTGGTCGCCGCCGTACAGCAGCAGGGGTGGCGCAGCGATTTCCCCGGCGGCCTGCCGCCAGCGGCGCGGCGCCGCCAGCCAGTCGGCCGCATAGGTGGTGCCCGACTTGCACTCCACACTGTGCAGCCGGCCCTGGTGCTCGAACACAAGGTCCACCTCCAGGCCGTGGTTGTCGCGCCAGAAATACAGGTCGGCAGGCAGGCCCAGGTTGTAGCGGTGCTTCAGCGTCTCGGCAACGACCCAGGTCTCGAACACGGCGCCGCGCGCGGCGTGCACCTGCAGGTCGGCCGGCGAGGCGATGCGCAGCAGGTGGCACAGCAGACCGCTGTCCAGGAAATACAGCTTGGGTGTCTTGACCAGGCGCTTGCCGAAGTTGCGGTGGTAGGGTGGCACCAGGGTCAGCAGATGGCTGGCCTGCAGCACGGTGAGCCACTGCCGCGCGGTGGGCTGGCTGATGCCGCAGTCGGAGGCCAGGCTGTTCAAGTTGAGCAACTGGCCGCTGCGCGCGGCGCACATGGCCAGGAAGCGCTGGAAGGTCATCTGGTTGCCGACGTTGAGCAGCTGCCGCACGTCGCGCTCCAGGTAGGTGGCCACGTAGGCCGAGAACCAGTGCGTCGGCTCGGGCCGGCGGTGCGCGGCGTGCAGGGCCGGGTAACCGCCGCGCCACAGGCGTTCTTCCAGCGTCACGGCGCCGCCGCCCGCGGCCACGAGTTCGCTGTGCGCCAGTGGCAGCAGCGTGAGCATGCCGGCGCGCCCGGCCAGCGACTGCGCAATGCCGTCCATCAGGCCGAACTGCTGCGAACCCGTGAGCACCCAGCGCCCCATCTCGGGCGCGGCGTCGGCCACCCCCAGCAGGTACGAAAGCAGCGCGGGGGCGCGCTGCACTTCGTCGAGGATGGCGCCAGCGCGCAGCCGGGCCAGGAACCGGCGCGGGTCGGCCAGCGCCAGTTCGCGCGTGTCGGGGTCTTCCAGGTTCACGTAGGGCAGCCGGGGAAACGCGCTGCGCGCCAGCGTGGTCTTGCCGGACTGCCGCGGACCGGTGAGGGCCAGCACCGGGAAGCCGCGAGCCAACTGCAGCAGCGTGGCGGTGGCATTGCGGGGAACCATGATGCACGAATTGTACAGTTTCAAGTTTCAACTTTGATTCTGTACAGACAGCGTTGTGTCAAGCCTGCCGCAGCAGCAGTCGCAGCGTGCGCCACAGCACCGCCAGGTCGGTGGCCAGCGACGCCCGCTCGGCATAGTCGGCCGCATGCCGCAGCTTGGCCGGCAGGATGACCTGGACGTACTCGCGCTCCGGGTCGGAGGCCGCGGCCAGCAACCGGGCTTCGTCGATATAGGCCAGCGAAGCCGGGTCGGTGATGCCGGGGCGCACCGCCAGCACGCGTTCACGCAGTTCCGGCGGGTATTGCGCCACGTAGCGTGGCACTTCGGGGCGCGGTCCGACCAGGCTCATGTGGCCCTGCAGCACGTCGATGAACTGCGGCAGCTCGTCGATGCGCGTGCGGCGCAGGAAGGCGCCCACGCGCGTGATGCGCGGGTCTTCGCCCACGGTGAGCAGCGGGCCGCCGGCGCCGTGGCGCATGGTGCGGAGCTTGTGAATATGAAACGGCACGCCGTGGCGGCCCACGCGCTGCTGGCGGTAGAAGACCGGGCCGCGCGAGTCCAGCTTGATGGCCAACGCTGCGGCCAGCAGCAGCGGGAACAGCAGCCCCAGGGCCAGCGTGGCGCCGAGCAGGTCGAACAGGCGTTTGGCCACGCGTGGCGGTTCAGGCCGCTGAAGCCTCGGGCGGCGGTTCGATGCCGGCGAAGACCTCCGCCATGGGCACGCGCAGGCCCAGGCAGGCAGCTTCCAGAGTGTCGCCGTCGCTCATGTCGTGCAGCACCCATAGGCCATCGGCGCCGCGGCGGAAACCTTCTACACGGCGGGTGTCGGGGTCCACCAGGATGTATTCCTGCAGCGCGGGAATGCGGCGATAGAGGGCGAATTTCTGGCTGCGATCGTAGGCCTGGGTGCTGGTCGAGAGCACTTCGACGACGAGTGTGGGGGCCGTGAAGATGCGGTCGGTAGCCAGGTCGGCCTTGTCGCAGGTGACGAAGACGTCGGGGTAGAGCACGGTGTCGTCGCCGATCTGGACCTTCATGCCTTCGTGAAATGTCTGGCAAGGGGTGCCCTTCAGTAACAGCCCCAGTTCACGCTCGATATTGCCCACCACACGGCCATGAACCCGCTTGGCGCCCACCATCGCGAATACCTCACCTCGATAGAACTCGTGCTTTTCGGGCTGATCCTCTTCCCAGGCCAGGTAGGCTAGCAGCGAGAGTTTCGGTTGGGTGAGTGCATTCATGCGTGTCTCCCGGTTCAGCGCTCATCGTAGCGCCGCACGCACGGCCTGCGCCACCCGCTGCACGTCTGGGTCGCTCATGCGTGTGTAGATCGGCAGGCTCAGCATGCGTTCGTAGGCATGCTGGCTGTGCGGGAACATCGCCGGCTGCAGCGCGTAACGTTCGCGCCAGTAGGGGTGCAGGTGCAGCGGGATGTAGTGCACGCTGCAGCCGATGCCGGCGTCGAACAGGCGCTCGATGAAGCGGTCGCGCTCGACGCCGGCATCATCGGCGAGGCGCAGCACGTAGAGGTGCCAGGCGTGCTGGTCGCCGGCTGCGGGCCCGGGCGGCAACACCAGAGGCAGATCAGCGAGTGCTGCGTCGTACATGGCGGCGATCGCCGCGCGGCGCTGTTGGAAGGCCTGCGCCTTCTTCAGCTGGTGGATGCCCAGCGCCGCGGCGATATCGGTCAGGTTGTACTTGAAGCCCGGCGCCACGACCTCGTAGTACCAGCTCGGCACCTTGGCAGTGAATCGGTCGAAGGCGTCGCGGTTCATGCCGTGCAGGCGCATGGTCCTGGCCCGCTGTGCCAGGGCGGCATCACGCGTCACCAGCATGCCGCCTTCGCCTGTGGTGATGGTCTTGTTGGCATAGAAGCTGAAGACCGTGGCGTCGCTGCCCAGCGTGCCCACCAGCGCGCCGCCGCAGGTGGTGGGCAGCGCGTGGGCGGCGTCTTCCACTACCTTCAGGCCGTGGCGGCGGGCGATGTCCAGCATGGCCGGCATGTCGGCTGCCAGCCCTGCGTAATGCACGGGCATCAAGGCCCTGGTGCGCGGCGTGATGGCGGCTTCCACCGCCGCCGGGTCGATGTTGAGCGTGACCGGGTCGATGTCGACGAGCTTCACGTCGGCCCCCAGGTAGCGCACCACCTCGGCCGTGGCGGTGAAGGTGTGCGTGGTGGTGATGACCTCGTCGCCCGGGCCGATGCCCAGTGCTTCCAGCGCCAGGTGCAGGCCGGCGGTGGCGGAATTGACTGCCACGCAGTGCAGGGTTTCGCTGCGGCTGTCGTCTCCGCTCTTGTCGCCCAGGAAGGCCGCGAAATCCTGCTCGAAGCGCCGCGCCTTTGGGCCGGTGGTGACCCACCCGCTCTTCAGCGTATCCACGACTTCGGCGATTTCCTCTTCGCCGATCTCGGGCTGGGCGAAGGGCAGGAAGGCTGGGGTCATGAGAGTGGGCTCGCGGGGGGTGGACCAGTGACGGCGGGGCCAGTACGGCAGATGCTGCCGAGTCTATCGGGCGGATGAACGCACCTGTCCCTCGGCGTCACGCCCACAGCGCGCCCAGATCCTGCACCGGCAGCACTTCCACGCCCTCGGCCAGCGGGTAGCGTCGCGCCACCGGCGCCACCACATAGGCCTGTTCGATACGCAGGTCGCGCAACGCCTGCCAGAAGCCGCGCGCCGGCTTCGGCGCCGACGAGAACTTGACCTCCACCGCAAAGGTGCGTGCCCGGTGCTCGACGATGAGGTCGATCTCGGCGCCCACGGCAGTGCGGTAGAAGCTCAGCCGGGCGTCGGCCGGCAACTGCGCCGCCACTTGCTCGACCACGAAGCCTTCCCAGGAGGCGCCGGCCACGGGGTGGCCCTGCAGGTCACGCACGGTGGCCAGGCCCAGCAGGGCATGCAGCAGCCCGCTGTCGCGCAGATAGACCCTGGGCGACTTCACAAGCCGCTTGCCCAGGTTCGGCAGATGCGGCGGCAGGCGCCGCACCATCATGGTGTCGACGAGAACGTCCAGGTAGCGCGTGGCCGTGCTGTGCGAAGCGCCGCCCAGCGACTGGCCCAGCTGCGAGGCATTGAACATCTGCCCCTGCAGGTGCGCCAGCATCTGCCAAAAGCGCCGCAAGGCGTCGGCAGGGATGCGCAGGCCCATGCCCGGCAGGTCGCGCTGCAGGAAGGTGCGGATGAAGTCCTGGCGCCAAATGAACGAGGCGTCGTCGTCGGGTGCAAGCCAGCTCAGCGGAAAACCGCCGCGCAGCCACAACGACTGCAGGCCCGCCAGGTCGGGCGCCAGCTCGGCGGCCAGGAACGGCGTCAGCTCCAGATACGCCACACGGCCGGCCAGCGATTCACCGGACTGCCGCAGCAACTCACCTGAAGCCGACCCCAGCAGCAGAAAGCGCCCGGGCCGGCGGTGGGCGTCGATCTCGGGACGCAGGGCCTCGAACAGGCGCGGCAGGTGCTGCACTTCGTCGAGCACCAGCAGCCGGTCGCGGTGGGCGGCGAAGAAGAGTTCGGGCCGTTCCAGCGCGGCACGGTCGGACTCGCGCTCCAGGTCCAGCACCACCGCGCCGGGGTGCAGCGCGGCGATGTCACCGGCCAGCGTGGTCTTCCCCACCTGGCGCGGCCCCAGCAGCACCACGGCGGGGGCATGGCGCAGGCGTTGCTGCACCAGACGCTGGAGCTGGCGAATGAACATGGTCGTATTTTGATCGTTGAACGATCAATTTACAATGATAGATACTCACTTTCTTTGATGAACGCGCACCGCACCAGGCGTCCGCCGGTCAGCCCGACTTGCCCACCCAGGCCAGCACATGCGTGCGCAGCAGTGGCAGGGCGTTGAAGAGCCGCCAAGCGGCCGGATGAAGGCGCACGATGTGGCGGCCGATAGGCGGCGCCAGGGTCACGCGGCGGGCGTCGATGCGGCCGGCCGGGAACAGGGCGCGCAGCCGACGCAAGGGCACGGCACGCACGTCGGTATTGCGCGGGTTGTCCAGCGTGAAGTCGTACCAGAGCACGGCGCCGCCCGGGCGCACCCAGCGCCACATCGCGGCGGCCAGGCGCAGCTGGAAGGCGTCGTCCAGGATCGAACTGAACACGGTGGACGCGTAAACGATGTCGAAACCGGCGTCGGGCAGCGCGAGTTGCGTCGCGTCGCCTTCCAACAGCCGGGTTGCCGCGGGCAAGCGCTGTCGGGCCGCGGCGGCACGCTCGGGCAGCAGTTCGTTGCCGACCAGGCGCGCCGGGTCGAAGCCCAGGCGCAGCAACTCCAGCAGGTTGTTGCCGTGGCCGCAGCCCACTTCCAGCACGTCCAGTTCGGCCAGCGGACCGCGCACGTGGCGCCGCAGCAGCGAGATCAGGGCGCGTTCGCGGTCGTGTCGTGCCTGCCAGATCTCGGGCCGCAGCGGGTGGTAGCGGTCGCCCACGTCGCGCCTTGCATAGCGCTCGGCGATGGCGCGGGTTTCGTCGTGCTCGGGCTCGTTCATCGCGTCAGGCGCGCAAAGCGCTCGCGGCCGTGGCCGTGGCGCCAGGCGTCCCAGTGGCCGATGAGCGTGCCGATGCCGTAGCCCAGGTGCTGCGCCGCCACCACCAGCGGCAAGCGCCACAGCAGCGCCCACGACGACCCGGCTGCCACCAGCACCGACAGCACGGCCACCGCCAGTGCATAGGCACCCAGCAACGAAAGCAGCGGCGCCGACCAGCCGGCCAGTGCCAGCAGCGCGGCCAGCCCCAGCGCCGCCACGAAGAGCCCCGGAACGCGGTGGCGCAACGCCGCCGCCTCGCCGTGCTTCTTCATCACGAAGGGTTTCCAGTAACCGTATTGCAGCCACTGCTGCCACAGCGCCGCCAGCGAGTCGCGCGGCCGATAGACCGAGCGAATGGCCGCGCTCTGCCACACGCGCCCGCCGCCGCGCACGATGCGCAGGTTGTGTTCGTCGTCCTGGTTGCGCACCAGCGTCTCGTCGAAGCCGCCGAAGCGCTGGAAGCTGGTGCGCGGCCAGCAGCCGAGATAGACGGTGTCGACTTCGCCCTCGTAGCCGAGATCGCGCGAGCGGGCGCCGCCGGCCACCCAGCGCGACTGGAAGGCCGCGGCGATGGCTCGGCCCCAGCCACCTGTGCCTTCGGCGCACCACGGGCCGCCCACGTTGTCAGCGCCGCTGCGCTGCAGTGCGACCAGGCACTGCGCCACGTAGTCGGTGGCGTAGCGCGTGTGCACGTCCATGCGCACGATGACGCTGCCCTGCGCCGCGGCGAGTGCACGGTTCAGACCGGCGGCGACGAAGTGCGCCGGGTTGTCCACCACACGCAGCCGCGGATCGGAAGCAGCCAACTGCCGCAGGCGTTCGCGCGTGCCGTCGTCGCTGCTGCCGTCGGCCACGATCAGTTCCAGCGCCCACAGCGGCGGCAGCACCTGACGCAGCGCGTCGGCGCAGAAGGCGTCGATGTGTGCGGCCTCGTTGCGGCAGGGCACGATGATGCTGACGAGGTGCTCGCCGGCCATCAACGCCCTGCCCGGCCCGCTGTGCCGCCGCCAGCTCGGCTCTTCCGGCCTTCGCGACCCGCTTCCACGAGCAGCCGCTTGTAAAGGGCCGCCATGGCGTCCATCTGTGCGTCGCGCCGGCCGTCGTGCTGGATACGTGCCAGGTTGCGTTCCCCCAGACGGTGCGCCCGGGCATCGTCCTGCCACAGCGCCAGCAAAGCCGCGGCCAGCGCGGCGGCGGCATCGGTGTCGCTGCCCGCCGCCGGCACCCACAGGCTTTCGTTGTCGCCCAGCCATTCGCGATTGGCCGGCAGGTCGCTGGCCAGCACCGGCAGGCCGCAGGCCATGCTTTCCAGCATGGCCACCGACGTGGCGTCGCTCAGCGGCACCGACACCGACACCTTGCACTGCGCCAGCACAGCCTGCATCTCGGCGTCGCCCACGCGGCCGTGAAACGTGACCTGATCCTGCAGGCCCAGCGCGCGCACCTGCGCGCGCAGTTCGGCCTCGCGCGGGCCGCCGCCCAGCAGGTGCAGATGCGCCGGCGCTTCGGGGGCAGCCTGCAGCAGCCGGCCGAGCGCGGCCACGATGAGGTGGATGCGGTAGTTGTCGTCCCAGGCGCGCAGGCTGGCGATGCCGAAACCCGGCTTGGGGGCCCAGGGCACGGGGTGGAAGCGCGCCGTGTCGGCGCCCCAATGGATGCGCACCGCAGGGCGGCGCGGAAGGTAGGCGTCGATGGCCTCGACGAGATCCTGCGAATCGCCGGTGACGAGGTCGGCGCGGCGCAGCGTCCAGCCCGTGAGCCAGCTCAGCAGTGCGCTGCGGCGCGGTGTCACCAGCAGGTCGCTGCCCCAGGCCGTCATCACCAGGGGATGGCGGCCACAGCGCGCCGCCAGGAACCCGTAGGACGTGACGTAATGGGCGTGCACGATATCCGGAGCCAGGTCCTGCACGTGCCGGCGCGCCGCTCCCACGCGCCACAGCCAGTCGGTCGGTCGGGCCACCGGCGGCAGCACGCGCTGCTCGACATCATCCATGGGCTGCGGCCGCGCCGTCACCACCGAAACGCGCCAGCCGCGCGACTGCATCTCGTGCGCCCACCGCCGCAGGTGAACGCTGTTCGCGTCGCCCAGCAGGCAGAGGTGACGCTTCATGGCTGCTGGCCTCCGATGCACCGGCGCAGAAACTGCGCCAGTTCGCCGGCCAGCGCACGGCGCTCGAAGCTCGCGACGCTGGCGGCGGGTACCGACGGCGCCTCGGGTGCGGCCTGCATCATCTGCCGCAGTGCCGCGGCGATGGCGGCGGGCTGTGTCTCGTCGGCCACCCAGCCGCGACCGTGCTGGCGCAGGAGTGCCGCCGCGTCGCCGGCTTCGTCGCCGAGCAGCAGCACCGGCCGCGCCGCGCGCAGGTATTCGAAGATCTTGCCCGGCAGCGTGCCCGCCACCGTGACCCGAGCGCGGGTCCCGTCGCCTGCACCCACGACCAGCAGCAAGGCATCTGCGGCCACCATCTCGGCCAGCGCCTCGTGGTGCGGCATGTAGGGGCGCTGCTCGACGACGCCGGGATACTGCGCCTCGAAGGCCCGCAGCTTCTCGGCAAAGCGGCTGCCCATGGCCCCCACCAGGCGCAGGCGTAAGGGGCGCGCAGTCGGCGGCGCATCGCGCAGGTACAGCGCCAGTGCGTCGAGCAAGGTGCCGGGGTCGCGTGGGCCGTAGAAGGCGCCGGTGTGCACGAGACGAAAGACGCCGTCGTCGCGCCGCACGGGCGCCAGCGCGGCGAAATCGGCTTCGTCGTAGCCGTTCGGGATGAAGGCCACCGGCCCGTTCGGCCCCAAGCGCACCGCCAGCAGCCGCTGCCACGAAGGCGTCACCGTCACCAGGCCCGCGGCCTGCGCCAGCCAGGCGGTTTCGGTGCGGCGATCCAGCATGCGGCGCCACGCTGGCGCGGCGTAGGCCGGGTTCTCGGTCCACAGGTCGCGGTAGTCGGCCACCCAGGGCCGGCCCGCCTGGCGCGCCAGCGTGGCCGCCAGGGCGTGGGCCGACATCGGCGGCGCGGTGCTGAAGACGAGGTCGAAGCGCTCTTCGCGCAACAAGGCCTGCGCGGGCGCCCGGGCGCGCCGCGCCCAGCCGGCCTTGTCGTCGGGGAAGTGGGCGCTGGCGTAGGCCGCCAGCGCGGCGTCGCGCAGCCGGTGGCGGCTCGCGCCGGTGGTCGCCTCGCGGGCGACGGCGGGCGACGGCACGCGGGCCGGCAGCGTCGATGCCGCTGCCCTGGCCGGCGACGCCACGACTGCACTGCGGCCGGCGCCGACACGCCAGGCCAGCGCCCGCTGCAGCAGCGGGCGGTGCTCGATGCGCAGCACACGCACTTTGCCGGGTATGTCGGCCAGCAGCGACGGATCCTGCTGGTAGCCGGGGTCGTGCGCCGCCAGCACCGTGCACTGCACGCCGAAGTCGCCCAGGTATTTGCTGAATTTCAGCGCCCGCTGCACGCCGGCACCGCCCATCGGCGGGTAGTGGTAGCTCACCAGCAGCACCTTCATGCGCCGGCCGGCGCCGCCCGGCGCAGCACCCAGTAGTCGCAATAAGGCAGTTCGGCAAAGCGCTCGGTGGCCAGCCCGGCCGCACGCAGCAGGCCCTCGACCTGGCTGCGTTTGACATGGCCATCGCCGATCTCCCAGCAGTGGTGCGGGTCGATCCAGATACGCCGGCGCACGAAACGGTTCCAGGCCTCGCCCAGGCTCGTCAGGCCCACCGGAAAGCGCCACTTCAGCAGCCGCTGGCGCGGCGTGACCACCAGCATGTGGCCCTTGCGGTGCGGCAGCGTCAGGAACAGCAGGCCGCCCGGCCGCAGGAAGCCGTGCAGGTGCGCCAGGCACAGCGGCAGGTCGGCCCACGGAATGTGCTCCAGCACCTCGGTGCACACCACGGCGTCGAAGCGCGCGGCCAGCTCCGGCTGCGGCTGGCGCAGGTCGGCCAGCACGTCGGGCTGCAGTTGCGCATTGACGTCGACCACCGTATAGCTGCGCACCAGCGGCTGCAGGCAGCGTCGCACCACGCCGTCGCCGGTGCCCACTTCGAGCACGTCGCCCTGCACCAGTTCGCACAGGTCGCGCAGCACGTGGAAGTGGCGCGTCCAGGTGTAGAAATCCACCTGCGACAGGTACTGCCGCGCGCTCAGCGTGTATTGCTGGTCGAAAGCCGCTCGGGGCGTGGCGCCGCTCATCGCATGGGCATCATTTGGGCAGCAGCATACGGGCTACCGAGCCGGCACGGTGCCAGTCCAGAGCG
>JAABPT010000462.1 GCA_011391855.1 Burkholderiales bacterium | reverse complement strand
GGCGCACGCGCGCGCCGGCGGCCAGCAACGCGGTGTTGGCGCCGTAGGAATGTCCGGCGGCGACGATGCGGTTGGCGTCCAGCCGCGGCGCCAACTCGCCGGCCAGCGCCTGGTCGAGCGCGAAGCGCAGGTCGTGAGCGCGGTCCATGGCTTCGGCGTCGGTGGCGGCGTCGCGCAGGCGGCCGATCATCTCGAAGGGATTGCCGCCCCACAACCGGCGGTCGCTGCCCACGTGCTGCAGGTGCAGGCTGGCCCAGCCGTGGGCCGCCCAATGGTTGCCCAGATAACGATAACCACGACGCGAGCCGCCGATGCCGTGCGAGAACACCACCAGTGGCACGCGGTGGTCGGCGCTGGCGGCGGCCGGCAGGTACAGCCGCACCGGCACCGGGCGCTGGCGGCGGGCGTCGAACCAGTCGAATTCCAGCGCACCGACGCGGCCGGGCTGGGGCATTTCCGCGGCGCGGACCCGCCGCGTGTGCAGGCCGGCCACCAGCGACAACGCGCCGAGTGCGGCCAGACCCAGCGAAAAACGGCGGCGCGAAGACTGCAAGCGAGAACCCCGATGGCGATGGAAGCGAAGCCCCGAGTGTGAACGCCTACGCAAGGCCCTGCCGGACGGTCGGGCGCGCGCCGAGACGGCAGACCGCTTCAGGCCAGGATGTCGGGCACGGCCGCCCCCGCGTAACGCGCCACCAGCGACAGCAATTCGTCCTCGGAGTAGGGCTTGCCCAGGAAGTGCTGCACGCCCAGTTCGGCGGCATAGTCGCGGTGCTTCTGCGCAATGCGCGAGGTGATCATGATCACCGGCAGGTCGGCCAGGCGCGGGTCGGCGCGCACGTTGCGCACCAGGTCGAAGCCGTCCATGCGCGGCATCTCGATGTCCGAGAGCAGCACCACCGGCCGCTCCTCGGCCAACCGCTCCAGCGCGTCGAGCCCGTCCTTGGCCGTGACGACGCGCCAGCCTTCGCGCAGCAGCAGGCGCTGCGTGACGCGGCGCACGGTCAGCGAGTCGTCCACCACCATCACGAGCGGCACCACCGGTGCCGCCGGCACGGCCTGCGCCTGTGCCGCCGCGCCGCCGGTCTGCCTGAGCGCGCGTGCCGCCTCGGCGTAGACGCTGGCCAGCGCCACCGGGTTGTAGATCAGCGCCACCTCGCCCGAAGGCAGCAGAGTGACACCGGTCAGGCCAGGCAGCCGCGACAGCTGCGGGCCCACGTTCTTGACCACCACTTCCTGGTTGCCCACGACCTCGTCCACGTGCACGGCGACACGGCGCGCGGCGCTGCGCACGATGACCACCGCCTGCGAGCGCTCGCCGCTGGCGCCTTGCGTGCCGGCCTGCAGCAAGGCGGCCAGCCAGAAGAAGGGCAGCGTCTCGCCGGCATGGTCGATGCTGCCTTCGGCGTAGGCGCGTTCGACCTCGGCCGCCGGGACGCGGCGCACGACCTCGATCAGCGTCGACGGCACCGCCACCTGTTGCTCGCCGCAGCGCAGCATCACCACCTGCGTCACCGCGGTGGTCAGCGGCAGCAGCAGCTTGAAGCGCGTGCCCTGGCCGGGGGTGCTCACGGTCTCGATGCGCCCGCCCATGGCGTTGACCTCGGCGCGCACGACGTCCAGCCCGACGCCGCGGCCGGCGAGTTCGGTCACGCTGTGGGCGGTGCTGAAGCCGGGGCTGAAGATCAGCTGCGCGAGTTCGGCTTCGCTGAACGGCCGGTCGGGGTCGATCAGGCCGCGCTCGAAGCCGCGCTGGCGGATGCGCTGCAGGTCCAGGCCGGCACCGTCGTCGGCGAATTCCACCGCCACCTCGTTGCCGGCCTGGGCCACGGCAATGGTGATGCGGCCGCCTTCGCCCTTGCCGGCCAGCCGGCGCTGCGCCGGCGCCTCGATGCCGTGGGCCACGGCGTTGCGCAGCAGGTGCTCGAAGGGCCCGGTCATGCGCTCGAGCACGCCGCGGTCGACTTCGATGGCACCGCCCTCGATGTCCAGCCGCACCTGCTTGCCGCTGTCCTTGGCGGCCTGGCGCACGGTGCGGTACAGGCGGTCGGACATGCTCTCGAATTCGACCATGCGCGTGCGCAGCAGGTCGTCCTGCAGCTCGCGCGTGAGCCGCGCCTGCGCCGCGAGCTGGTCCTCGGCCGACTGCAGCGTGCGCTGCAGGCTGCGCTGCAGCGTGGCGACGTCGTTCACCGACTCGGCCATGAAACGCGTGAGTTCCTGGAAGCGCGTGAAGCGGTCCATTTCCAGCGGGTCGAAGCTCAGCGCAGCGGCCTTGGTGGCCTCGATGCGCGAACTGATCTGCGTCTCGGCGTGCAACTCGATGTCGCGCAACTGGCGCCGCATGCGGTCCAGGCTGTCGGTGAGTTCGGACAGCCAGCCCTGCAGTTGGCGAACGTCGGAGTCGATGCGGGCGCGCGCGATGCTCACCTCGCCGGCCTGGTTGACGAGGCGGTCCAGCAACGCCGCGCGCACCCGCACCACGGCACCCGCCGTGCTGGCGGGCGCGGGGCTGTCGGCCGCGGCGGCGGGGGCGACGGCGTCCCCGGTCACGAAGCGCGACCAGTCGATGGCAGGCAGGACGACGGATGCCTGGGCCGCGACGGGCGCGGGGGCCTCGGCCTGCGGCGCGGCGGCTGGCTCGGCAATGGGCTCGGCGGCTCGGCAACGGGCTCGGCAACAGGCTCCGCAGTCGGCACGGAACCCGGCTCGAGCATGGGCTCTGGTGTTGGTTCGGGCGTCGAGACGGGACCCGCCTCCTGCGGAGCCACAGCCGTCGGCTCCGGCGCCAGCTCCACCGCCACCGCCACCAGGGGAAACGCGCCCGGCGCCTCCGGTGCCGCGAGTGCCTTCGCCGCACTGGCCTTGCGCAGCGCTTCGAAGGCCAGCGCCATGGCATCGGCGCGGCCCAGCAGGGGTTCGACGTCGGCGGCGGTCACGTCGTCGTGCGCCGCCAGGCGCTCGATGGCGGTTTCCAGCCGATGCGCCATCTCGCCCAGCCGCATGGCGCCGGCCAACCGCGCGCCGCCCTTGAAGGTGTGCAAGCTGCGCATGCAGGCCGACGCCGCGTCCAGCGTGCCCGGGCGGTCCAGCCACTCGCGCAGCCGCGCCTGCAGTTGCGGCAGCAACTCCTCGGCCTCTTCCTCGAAGATGGGGAACAGCTCCGTGTCCAGGGCGGCGACGGCATCGATCTCCGTGCCCTCAGCGTCGGCCCGGGCCGCGTCCGTGAACATTTCGGCCGCTGCCGATGCAGGCGGCAGGCCGAGCCCGGCCTCCGCTTCCGCCGGCGCCTGGCCGAGCTGGGCCAGCCGTTCCAGCAGCTCCGGTCCCACCGGATGCAGGAAGCCGGCGGCAAACTGGTGCAACAGGCGGCGAATCTCGTCGGCCGTCTCGTTGAACAGCTCGGGCTCGCCCCCGCGGCCATGGCCGGCCGAGTGCGAGCGCATGAGCGCATGTTCCAGCGCCCGCGCCAGCGCCGAAAGGTCGCTGTAGCCGACCGTGGCCGAGCTGCCGGCCAGCGAGTGCGCCAGCGCGACGCTGCTCTCGGGCACCGGGTGGCGTTCGAATTCCAGCGACCACTCGGCGAGTTCGGTGCCCAGGCGCCGCGACAGCTCGTCGGCTTCGTTGAGGTAAATGTTGAACAGCGGGATGCCGATGCGCAACGGCCCGACCACCTTCACCTGCTCGTCGTCGTGCCCGGCCAGGTCCGCTGCAGCCGAGTCATCGATCACCACCTCGCCCACCGGCAACACCTCGGTGGGCGCTTCCTCGCGCGCCACCGCTTCTTCCAGCGCGAGCATGTCCACGTCCAGCGGCGGCGGTGCCGGCGGCCCGGGCTCGGCCACGGGCTGGGCCACGGGGTGGGCAGCAGCAGCGGGCGGGGCTTCGAACAACCAGTCCATGGCGCCGAGGTCGATCTCCTGGGCCTCGACCGCCAGCGGCGGCGCCTCGGCGGCGTCCTCGGGCGGCAGGTCGAGCACGAAGGGCTGCTCCGCCAACTCCGGGGGGGTCTCTTCGGTGGCGGTCTCCTCGGCCAACAAGGGGCCGAGATCGGGCAGACCGAGGTCCAGGTCGGCGGCGCTCGGCAGGTCGGGCACGCGCTGCATCAGCGACGAGGTCGCCAACGGCAGGGCCGCAGCAGGCTCGTCGCCGGACAGGTCGAATTCGAAGTCGAGCACCTGCGGCGGCTCGGCCGGCACCTGCGGGGGCAGCGCCGGGAGCGTGATGGTGGCCGCCCAGTCCGGTGCCGGCTCGAGCTCGGGCGCCATTTCGGGGGCGGCCGGCGACGGCGCGGCCGGCGTCTCGATGCCCAGGCGATGCCCGTGCAGCCGCAGGGCGTCCGCGGCCGTGGTCACGGCGGCGGCGTTGTGCCCAGTGGCGCGGCCCTCGGCGGTGGCATCGACCCAGTCGCCCAGATAGGCCAGCGCCTCGCCGCTGAACAGGCGCAGCGGCTGGTCCATGCGCGGCGCTTGCGCCAGGCGGGCGTTGTAGAGCTGCTCGCAGGCCCAGGCCGCCTCGCCGAATTCGGGCAGGCCGACCATGCGCGCACTGCCCTTCAGGGTGTGGAAAGCGCGCCGCACGGTCGTCATGTCGCTGGCGCTCTCGGGCGCGTCGGCCAGCCGCTCCAGCGCCGCGCGGGCGTCGGCGATGACCTCGCGCGCTTCATCGATGAAGATCTCGCGCACCTCGGCGTTGTCTTCCAGCCCGCTGCGGCCGGGCACGACCGCGCCCGCCGGCGGCACTGGCGGCACCGGCACCCCCAGTGGCAGCGCTTCGGCCACGGCGGGTGTGCGCTGGTCCAGGGCGGCGGCAAGATCGGCGCGCACGGCACGGCGCGCCGCATCGTCTGCAATGCGCAACAGGGCCGACTGTGCGCGGCCGAGCAGCCGCGCCAGTTCGGGCTCATCGGCGGTCAGGGCCTGCTGCGCCACGCGCTCGATGTGCGCGGCCAGTTCATCGTCGCCCACCTCGGGCCGGCCAGCCGCACTGGCCAGCGCGGCCACCTGCTCCTGCAGTGAAGGCGCCGCCGGCTCGGCCACGGGCGCGTGGGTCTCGTCGAGTTCGGCAAAGGCCGAGATGCGTTCGGGCTGGCCCATCACCGCGCTCAGGTTGCCGGTCTCGGGGTCGAAGCGGAACAGCGACTTGGCCAGCGCCGGCTGCACGGCGAGCATGTCGATGAGGAAGCTCAAGGCACCCAGGTTGTCGGCCAGGCGGTCGAAGGTGCCGGTCTGGATGGCGCGCTGCGGGTCGACCTCGGTCTGCGCCAGCGCGTCCACCGCGTCGCTGAGGTGCAGCACCGCGTGCGAGGCCTGATCCAGCCCCAGCACCGAGAGCACGCCGCGCATCGCCTGCAGCTGTGCCGGCACCGGGATCAGCACCTCGCGCTGCGCCGGGTTGCGGAAATACTGGTCGATCTGCTTTTCCACTTCCGACAGCGAGGCGCGCAATTCCTGCACCACGCTGCCCATGGTCTGGCGGTCGCTGACGCGGCGGTACAACTCCTCCATCCAGGTTTCCAGCGGCTGCGGCTCGGCGCCGATGCGCACGTCGTCGATGCGGCGTGCCAGATGCTGCACGCGCTCGGCGAGTTCGGGGTGGTCGAATTCGCCGTCCTCGAGCGACGCGTCGAGGTAGAGCATGCCGGTGGCGATTTCCATCGCCAGCGTCGGCGGCGGCTCGGCGCCGGCGGCCGCGGTCTGTGCCACCGCGGTGGTCAGCGCTTGCGCCAGCACCTCGCCGCGCGGGAACAGCTTCTGCAGCGAATCGCCGACCAGCGCAAACTGCTCCGCCAGGCCGGTGGCGCGGTGCAGCTCGCCACCGGCCACTGCCGACCAGGCGTCCTTGGCCGCGGCGACGCGCTTGCGCGCCTGCGACACCAGCGCGGGGTCGAAGCGGCCCAGGCGCGGCGTCTCGTAGTCGGCCGTGGGCCGGCCCTGCAACCGCCAGGCCTGCCGCACCGCCGCCAGCCGCGGCGCCGGGTGGCCGGCGTGCGGCGGCTGGGCATGGCTGCAGAAGAAGAGCAGGTCCTGCGCCAGCCGGTCCGACAGTTCGGTCTGCCCGCGCACGCCCATGCGCAGCTGGGCCAGCAGGCGCGAGGCGATGCGCTTGGTGTAGACGTCGCCGGCCAGCAGCCCACTGGCCTGGGCCTCGAAGACCGCCGCGGCGAGTTGCCAGAAGGTGGTCAGCCGCGTGCTGCCGGCACCCCGCAATTCAACGGCACGCCGGTCGTGGCGGGCGCCGGCGGCCAGGTCGGCGCAGAGGTCGCTCATGCGCGCCAGCACGCTGCGGCTGGGGTCGCGCATCAACGCCAGCACCAGCGTTTCCATGGCGGCGCGGGCCTCGTCGTCGGCGCTGCGCGGCTGTGCCGAGGGGTCGGGCGGCAGCTCCTGCCAATGCCAGTCGGTGCGCCACAGGTCCGCCGGGTGGATGCGGTCGGCACCGGCCAGCTGCTGCGCGGCGCGGTACTGCGGGAACAGCATCAACGGCGACACCGCCTTGCCGGCGAGCTGGCGGCCCAGGAAGTCGAGCAGCGCGAAGGACACGCGCTCCACCGTCTCCACCGCCGCCAGGTCGGCCATGGCCGGCCGCGCCACCATGCGCTGCACCGCGGCTTCGCTGGCGCGCAGCACGTCGGCCACCGCCGGCAGGCCCACCAGTTCGAGCGCGCCCACGCCCTGGTGCAGGTGCGAGCGCGCGGTGCGCAGCACGGCCGGGTCCACGGCGTCGACGTCGGACCCCTTCGCCGCCTCGGCTTCCTTGAGATAACGGCGCAGCGCCTTGTGCGCCGTCTCCAGCGAGCGGCGCAGCTCGCCGTGCACCCAGGCCAGCGCGCTGAGGTCGTTCATGGCGCCGGGGTCGGCGGATTCGCGGGTGTCGGGCATCGAGGCGTTCGAGCTCAGTCGATCTTGAAGCGGGCCACCGAAGCTTTCAGCTCCTCGGCCGTGCGCGACAGTTCGCGCACCATCTGCGCGGTGGAGCGCGTGCCTTCCGAAGTCTGCTCGGTGACGGCAAAGATGTGCTGGATATTGGCCGCCACCACGTTGGCCGACTGCGCTTCCTTCAGCGCCTCGGCCGAGATGCGGGCGATGAGGTCCGACAGCTCGCGCGTGACACGGTCGATGTCGCCCAGCGCGGCACCGGCGGCGTCGGACAGGCGCGCCCCTTCCACCACGCCCTGGGTGCTGCGCTCCATGGCGCCCACGGCGTCCTGGGTGTCGGTCTGGATGGTGCGCACGATGGCGGCGATCTGCCGCGTGGCGTCGCCCGAGCGTTCGGCCAGGCGCTGCACTTCCTCGGCCACCACGCTGAAGCCGCGCCCGGCCTCGCCGGCACTGGCGGCCTGGATCGCGGCGTTCAGCGCCAGCACGTTGGTCTGCTCGGTGATGTCGCTGATGAGTTCGGTGATCTCGCCGATCTCCTGCGAGCTTTCGCCCAGACGCTTGATGCGCTTGGACGTTTCCTGGATCTGGTCGCGGATCGAATTCATGCCGCCGATGGTGTCCTGCACCGCAGCGCGGCCGGTCTCCGCCGCCTGCAGCGACTGCCGCGCCACCGCCGCCGTTTCCTGCGCCTGGGCCGACACGTCGTTGATGCGGCCGGCCATCTGCAGCACCGACTCGCCGGTTTCGCGGATCTCGCGCAATTGCTCGGTGGAAGCGGCCAGCAGCTCGGTGGAGGTCTGCTCCACCTGCGAGGTGGTCTCGGTGACGCGCGCCACCGTGCTCTGCACCTGCGCCACCAGCGAGCGCAGTTCCTCCACCGTGTAATTCACCGAATCGGCGATGGCGCCAGTGATGTCCTCGGTGACGGTGGCCTGCTGCGTGAGGTCGCCTTCGGCCACCGACTGCAGTTCGTTCATCAGGCGCAGGATGGCGGCCTGGTTGGCGTCGTTGACACGCTTGGCCTCCTGCTCCTGGCGCTCGGCCTCAAAGCGCTGGCTGTCGGCCAGGCGCGAGCGGCCGGTCTGGTCCATCACGAAGAGGCGCAGCAGCCCGAAGGCACCCGCAGCCAACAGCAGCAGCGACAGCACGCCGCCGGCCAGCGGCAGCGCGCCCAGGCGCGCTTCGGCCGCCAGGTCCTGCTGCAGGCGGTCGAGCCCCAGGCGCAGCGGCTCGCTGTCGGCCAGGATCCCAGCCTGCGCCTGGCGCGCCTGCACCAGGCCCGGCAGGTGCGTGAGGATCACACCGGCCTCGGTGCGCATCGCCTCGTACTGCGACAGCAGTTGCTGCAGGCGGTCACGCGCAGCGGCGTCGCGGGCGGCGCCCAGGCGCAATTCGGGGTTGCCGTCGAGCAAGCCCGTGCCGAGCTCGCGGAAACGGTTCAGGTCGTCGCCCAGCTGCTTGCCCGCGCCAACGTTGGGGCCGTCGGCGTTGAGGCCATCGGCGGTGAGGAATTCATGCGCGCTCTTGCCGATGCGCTGCGTCAGCATCACGAGCTGGCCCGCCGCCGCGAGTTCGGTGGCCGGGGCGCCGGCCTGCAGCTTCAACGCCACGAGCACCTCCGCCGTGGCCAGCAGGTCGGCCGACTGGCGCGTGACGGCTTTCAGCGCCGCACCGGCCTGGGTCAGCGCCTGCTGCTGCGCCAGCACCTGGGTGGCCTGCTTCTCGGCACGGTCGACCCCGGGCAGCACCGTGTCCAACTGCGGCTGCAACGCCGCCGGAGCGGCCGGCACGTCGCCGGCACCGCTGCGCAGGCCGCGCACGTTGCGCGCCAGCACGTCGCGGCTGTCCTGAACTTCGGGGAAAGCCTCGGCCCGGCCCAGCAGGGCCTGCGACACCGACTTGGCCAGCCGCTGCGACTGCGTCGTGGCCTGGCCGGCCGCCGCCACCTGCGCCGCACCGCGGCCGCTGGCCACCAGCGCCAGCGCAGCCGTCGCGAGCAGCCCCGCCAGGCCGAGGGCGAAAACGATGGCCAGCAAGCGCTGCTGGCGCGCCAGCGGCCAGCCCTGGATGACCGGCAGGCCGCTGGGAAAGGCGTCCGACGCGCTGGGCCGGCCAGGGTGGCGCGACTCGGCAAAGTCACCCGCCAGTTCGGAAGGGGCGGCCTCCGAGATGATCGAGGAGTCGCCTTCGCCATCGCGCGCCGGCATGGCCAGCGTGCTCTGGCCCAGGCGCACGGTGGCCTCCATCGGGTTGGACGGCGGGCCCGCGTCGTCGAACCGCGACGCCGGGGCGGCGGCGGGCGGCGCCGGGGCGCGGCCGGTGATCCTGTCGAGCAAGCTCATGTCGTCCTCATCGTGTCTGCAGGGCCGCGCAGCCGGCGGGGCCCGCCTCGGCAGGGTCGCACTTCATGTGCCCGTCCCATGCGGCCACCTCAGACGGCCAATTCAAACGGCGGCGTCATGCGGCGATCGCCAGAAAGGGTTCGTAACGCGCCAGCAGGCCGAGGTCGATCTCCTGCCAAACGCGGCCTTCGCCGTCGCGCCAGCGGGCGGCGGCAAACGCCGGGCGCGGTTGGCTGTCCGCAGGCTCGGCCACCATATGTTCGGCACCACGCAGCCCGGCCAGCCGGTCGACCAGCACCGCGCAATGCGAGCCCGTGGCGGCGTTGAAGGCCAGCAGCCGCGCGGGTTCGCGCAGCGTGTCCAGCGCCGGTGGCGCACGCAGCCCCAGGAAGGCCGCCAGGTCGACCACGCCGTGCAGCCCGCCGCGCAGGTTGGCCACGCCCAGGAACCAGGGCTGCGTGTGCGGCACCGGCTTGAGCACGCCCAGCGGAAAGATCTCGCCGGCCGTTGGCAGCGGCACCAGCAGGCCCTGACCCGCGCATTCGAGCGCCAGCCAGGCGGCCGAGCGGGCTTCGGTGCGCGCCAATGCCAGCCGCTCGGCCAGGCGGCCCTGCAATTCACGCAGCGCTTCGCGGTTGGCCATCACGCAGCGGGCTTCAACCGAGAACCTTGATCTTGGCGATCAGTTCGTCGGCGCTGACCGGCTTCACGATGTAGTCGCGCGCGCCCTGGCGCATGCCCCAGACCTTGTCGGTCTCCTGGTTCTTGCTCGTGCACAGGATCACCGGCACGTCGGCAAAACGCGGGTCGCGCGTGATGCTGCGCGTAAGCTGGAAGCCGTTGGCGCCCGGCATCACCACGTCCATGAGGATCAGGTCGGGCTTGTCCTCGAGCAGCCGGCGCATCGCCTCGTCGCCGTTCTCGGCCGTGCGCACGGTGTAGCCGCGCTTGCCGAGCAGGTCCGACAGGTGATGCAGTTCGGTCTTCGAGTCGTCGACGACGAGGATCTTCTGGATCGGCATCAAGGGCGTCCTGGGCTCGGATCGGGCGGCCGGCGTGGCACCGGCACTCAGACGGCAGCGCGGCGGAACGAGTCCACCGCGCGCAGCAGCTGTTCCTTCGTGAACGGCTTGGTCAGGTATTCCTGCGATCCCACCATGCGCCCGCGCGCCTTGTCGAACAAGCCGTCCTTGCTGGACAGCATGATCACCGGCACATGCGCGAAGCGCGGGTTGCGCTTGATGATGGCGCAGGTCTGGTAACCGTCCAGGCGCGGCATCAGGATGTCGCAGAAGATGAGTTCTGGAGCGTGGTCGTTGACCTTGGCCAGGGCGTCGAAGCCGTCCTCGGCCAGCAGCACCTCGTGCCCGCCCTGGCGCAAGAAGATCTCGGCGCTGCGGCGGATGGTGTTGCTGTCGTCGATGACCAGCACCTTGGCCCCGGGCGCGGCAAGTTCCGCGGTGTCGGCGTCAATCTCGGTGACCTGGGTTTCCAAGCGCGATTCTCCTGTCGAGGAAACATTCGGCCCGCACGGGAACAACCCCCTGCGGGCCGCAGACTCGCCGGGCCCGGCCCGTCGGGCCCCCGGACGCCCGTGCCGGCGGGCCCCGGACGCCCGTACCGGGCGAGGACCGTGCGGGGCGGATCAGACCTGGACCATCTCGAAATCTTCCTTGCGCGCGCCGCATTCGGGACAGGTCCAGTTCATCGAGACATCGGCCCAGGCCGTATTGGCCGGGATGCCGTGTTCGGGGTCGCCCACGGCCTCGTCGTAGATCCAGCCGCAGATCAGGCACATCCAGGTACGGGGTTCGCTCACGATGGCACGGTCACGTCACTACAATGGATCGGGATTGTAGCCACGCCCCTCGGACGAAAGCCGAGGATTGGGGGGTACCTACACATCGTTTCTCATCTTTAGCTGGAGGTTTGGCGCGGTCTGCGCGCCGGACTTTCGCACCCCGTCCCACACGCCGAAGCCGCCCGCCCATGACCCCCGACCCCACCCCGGCCACGGAGCTGGAAGACCCTGGCGCCGAGCCGCCACCCCCGGCCTGCGTGATGTGCTTCAACGCCAGCGACGCCAGCGGCGCGGCCGGCCTGGCCGGCGACATCGCCACCGTGGCCGCGATGGGCGCACATGCGCTGCCGGTGGTCACTTCCATCGTCATGCGCGACACCGCCGACATCTTCGACCAGCACGAGATCGAAGCCGACGCCGTGGCCGAGCAGGCGCGCACGGTGCTGGAAGACGTCACCCTGGCCGGCTGGAAGGTCGGCTTCCTGGGCAACGCCGACGTCGTGAGCGCGGTGGCCGAGATCCTGAGCGACTACAGCGACATCCCGCTCGTTTCGTACCTGCCCAACCTGGCGTGGCTGGACGAAGACCAGCAGCAGCCCTACCTGGACGCCTTCCGCGAACTCATCCTGCCGGCCACCGAGGTGCTGGTGGGCAACCACAAGACGCTGCAGGACTTCCTGCTGCCCGACTGGGACAGCGAGCGCCCGGCATCGGCACGCGAAATCGCCGTGGCCGCCGGCGAGCACGGCACGCGTTATGTGCTGGTCACCGGCATCATGCTCACCGGCAAGCTGTCCACCCAGGGCCCCGAGCAGTACATCGACAACGTGCTGGCCTCGCCGCAGGGCGCCATCACGGGCGAGAAATTCGAGCGCTTCGACGCAGCCTTCGTCGGCGCTGGCGACACGCTGTCGGCCGCGCTGGCCGCACTGCTGGCCGCCGGCAGCGAACTGCAGGCCGCCGTGGGCGAGGCCTTGTCCTTCCTGGACCAGAGCCTGGACGCGGGCTTTCGCCCCGGCATGGGCAGCATCGTGCCCGACCGCTTCTTCTGGGCCCTGCCACCGCCCGAGGAAGGCGAGCCGGACGACGGGAGTCCGCCCGAACCCGGGCCCGACGATTCCAAGAGCCACGGCGCACCGCGCCGCGTGCATTGAACGCGCCGCGCCGCGTGCATTGAAGGCAGCCACCCCCCGATGTCGACCAACGAAGAACTGTTCGCGCGCGCGCAGCGCGTCATTCCCGGTGGCGTGAACTCGCCGGTGCGCGCCTTCCGCGCCGTAGGTGGCACGCCGCGCTTCATCAGCCGCGCCCAGGGCCCGTACATCTGGGACGCCGAGGGCCGCCGGTATATCGACTACATCGGTTCCTGGGGCCCCATGATCCTGGGCCACGGCCACCCGGCGGTGCTGGAAGCGGTGCAGAAGGCGGCGCTGGACGGCTTCAGCTTCGGCGCGCCCACCGAACGCGAGATCGAACTGGCCGAAGCCATCATCGGCCTCGTGCCCAGCGTGGAGCAGGTGCGGCTGGT
This sequence comes from Burkholderiales bacterium, assembly GCA_011391855.1. Classification (GTDB taxonomy): domain Bacteria; phylum Pseudomonadota; class Gammaproteobacteria; order Burkholderiales; family Burkholderiaceae_C; genus Rubrivivax. The sequence continues at coordinate 6,475 of JAABPT010000462.1, read as the reverse complement.
GAGCAGCGGCACCGAGGCCGGCATGAGCGCCATCCGGCTGGCGCGCGGCGCCACCGGGCGCAGCAAGATCGTCAAGTTCGAGGGCTGCTACCACGGCCACGCCGACGCGCTGCTGGTCAAGGCCGGCTCCGGGCTGGCCACCTTCGGCCACCCCACCAGCGCCGGCGTGCCGCCCGAGGTGGTGCAGCACACGCTGGTGCTCGAATACAACAACGTCGCGCAGCTGGAAGAGGCCTTCGCCACGCACGGGCCGCAGATCGCCTGCGTGATGATCGAACCCATCGCCGGCAATATGAATTTCGTGCGCGCTGCCGTGCCGTTCATGAAGCGGTTGCGCGAGTTGTGCACGGCGCATGGCGCGCTGCTGGCCTTCGACGAGGTGATGACGGGTTTCCGCGTCGCGCTCGGCGGTGCGCAGAGCGTCTATGCGAAGCTGATTCCCGGCTTCCAGCCCGACATGAGCGTGTTCGGCAAGGTCATCGGCGGCGGCATGCCGCTGGCGGCCTTCGGCAGCACCAAGGCCGTCATGAGCCAGCTCGCACCGCTGGGCCCGGTGTACCAGGCCGGCACGCTGAGCGGCAACCCGGTGGCCACGGCCTGCGGGCTGGCCACGCTGAAGGAAATCTCCAGGCCCGGCTTCTTCGACGCGCTGTCGGCCAGCACCCGCTCCTTGGTCGAAGGCCTCACCACTGCGGCGCGCCACGCCGGCGTGCCGATGGTGGGCGACAGCGAGGGCGGCATGTTCGGTTTCTTCTTCGCCAGCGAACTGCCGCAGAACTACGGCGTGGTGATGGCCACCGACCAGTCGCGCTTCAACCGCTTCTTCCACGGCATGCTCGACCGCGGCGTGTACCTGGCGCCGGCGCTGTACGAAGCCGGTTTCGTGAGCGCGGCACACACGGCCGCGGACATTGCGGCCACGGTGGCCGCCGCGGCCGAGGTGCTGGCCGCCGAGGCGGCGGCCGCACCGAAGCGCGGCTGAACGCACACCCGCGGCAGCCGCCGTGGCGCCCGACGCCAAGGTCCCGGCGTGCAGCAACTGCAGCGCGCCGCTGCGCGCCTTGTCCCTGCCGGGGCACTACGGCAGCACGGTGGAGATCGACCTCTGCGCTCCTTGCCACCTGGTTTGGTTCGACGTCGTCGAGTCGGCACGCCTGTCGGGCCCCGGCCTGCTGGCGCTGATCGGCGAGATGGCGGCGGCGCAGGCGCTGGCGCACCAGCCCTTGCGACCGGGCATCGGCTGCCCGCATTGCCACCAGCCGGTGCGCACGGTGCACAACCGCACGCGCTGGGGCCCGTCGCTGCAGCTCGAATGTCCGCAACGCCACGGCGCCTGGCAGACCTTCGGCCAGTTCCTGAACGAAAAGGGTCTGCTGAGAACGATGTCGTCGGCCGACCGGGCGCGCGCGCTGCAGCGGCCCGAAGGCTGGCACTGCGTCAACTGCGGCGGCGCCCTGGGTGCGGCCGACGCGACCTGCCCCTGGTGCACCTCGGTGCCGGCGGTGGTGGACGTGGCGCGGCTGGCGCGCGCGCTCGACCCCGAAGGCGCCACCACCAGCCACGCCGTGCACCGCACCGGCACCCGCGTGTCGGCCCTGGCTTGCCAGGCCTGTGGCGCGGCGGTGCCGCCCGACGCCACCTGGCACTGCCAGCATTGCGGCGCCACCCTCACCGCACCCGGCCTGGCCGAGGCGCACCGGCAGGTCAGCACCCTGGGCCCGGCCCTGCAGGCGCACGCGGAGCGGCCTGCGCCGCAGATCGTGCAGCAGCGTCTGGCCGCGCAGTCGGCCGGGCTCGAGCGCCAGCGCGAGCGCGCGGCTGCGATGCAGGCCGAAGCCGACGCGCGCAGCGGACGGCGCCTGGAGCCCGACGAGCACGGCCTCGACATGAGCGCCCTGGGCGCCCTGCGCAGCCTGCCCCGCTGGGCCGCCTGGCTGCTGTGTGCCGTGCTGGTGCTGCTGTGGTGGTGGTTCTGAACCCCGCTCAGGCCGGCGAAGAACGCAGCCCGTAGGCCTTGCCGCCGACGAAGACATATTCACCACGCAGCACCGCGTCGCCCTTCTCGCCGCTGAACGTGAAGCCAAGCACGCCGATGGTGTCGCCGACCTGGATCTCCGGCACTTGCCAGGCCTGCATGCGGAACAGCGGCGCCAGCTCGATCTCCCAGCGCCGGTCCTTGCGCGTGGGCAGCGCCGCGGCCTTGAGCAGCGCAGCGCCATCCACCGGGGCGCTCTGTGCCGGCAGCGCACGGCTGGCCAGGTCGGCCGGCAGTTTCAGGTCCTGCGCCAGTTCGAGCTGCAGTTCGACATGCGGGTTGCGCCATGCCACCTCCGCGGCGCGGCCTTCCAGGTACAGCGGGCGGGTCTGGTCGAAGCTGCTCCAGCCGTGGTGTGCCCAGGCCGGGCGCAGCGCGGCGAGCGCGGCACCCGCCAACAGGAGACGTCGGTTCATGGTGGCTTCCTTCGGCAACGGAATCATGAATAGGCAATCCAGCGGCCGCAAATGATGACGGCCAGCCACAACCCCAGTGAAAACACGGTTTGCACGCGGGCCGTGCGGTCGGCCCGCTTCAGGCCGTCGCGGGCGTGGAACCAGGCCGCATTGAGCCCGGCGCACAGCACCAGGCCCATCTTCACGACGAAGGTGCGGTGGGCCAGCAGTTCTGCCGGCGCCGCGGCAAACATCGCCAGACCGCTGAGCACCAGCAGGCCGAAACCCGACAGCGACAAGCCCAGCGACAACCGCGCCAGCGGCCGCAGCGGCAGTTCGGCCGCCACGCCCCAGACGCGCAATTCCAGCGCCACCAGGTTGCCCAGCAGCAAGGCGATGCCCACGATGTGCACGACCTCCAGCGCCGGGTAGGCCCAGGGGCTGGACGCGATCCACGGTATGCCGGCGAATCCGGGGAAATTCATGCCGCGACCCTAGCAAAGATCCATGGCCCGCCGCAGCCGGGGCCAAACCTAGAATCCCGCCATGCACCTTCACATCCTCGGCATCTGCGGCACCTTCATGGGCGGCCTGGCGGCGCTGGCGCGCGAAGCCGGGCACCGCGTCACGGGCTGCGACGCCGAGGTCTATCCGCCGATGAGCGAGCAGTTGCGTGCGCTGGGCATCGAGCTGATCGAAGGTTACGGCGCCGACCAGATGCGGCTGGCGCCCGACGTCTTCGTCGTCGGCAACACCGTCAAGCGCGGCAACCCGCTCATGGAAGCCGTGCTCGACGCCGGCGCGCGCTACACCAGCGGCCCGCAGTGGCTGGCCGACCACGTGCTGCAGGGTCGCCACGTGCTGGCCGTGGCCGGCACCCACGGCAAGACCACCACCACCGCCATGCTGGCCTGGATGCTGGAACAGGCCGGTCTGCAGCCCGGGTTCCTGGTCGGTGGCGTGCCGCTGAACTTCGGCGTTTCGGCTCGGCTCGGCACGGGCCAGTGCTTCGTCATCGAGGCCGACGAATACGACACCGCGCTCTTCGACAAGCGCAGCAAATTCGTGCACTACCGGCCGCGCACCGCCGTGCTCAACAACCTGGAGCACGACCACGCCGACATCTTCCCCGACCTGGCCGCCATCGAAACCCAGTTCCACCACCTGGTGCGCACCGTGCCCGCCAGCGGCCGGCTGGTGGTGAATGCCCGCGACGCCGCGCTGCAGCGCGTGCTGGCACGCGGCTGCTGGAGCGAGGTGCTGCGCTTCGGCACCAAGCGCGAAGAACCCGGCGGCCTGTGCGCCCGCGGCGAGCCGCAGGCCTTCGACGTGCTGCGCGGCAGCCTGAAGGTGGGCCACGTGGCCTGGGAGCTGCTGGGCGAGCACAACCAGCTCAATGCGCTGGGCGCCATCGGCGCCGCCGACCACGTGGGCGTGGCGCCCGAGGCCGCGTCCGGGGCACTGGCCAGCTTTCAGAACGTGCGCCGCCGGCTGGAACTGTGCGGCAGCGTGGCGTTGGCCGGCGGCGAAGTGAAGGTTTACGACGACTTCGCGCACCACCCTACCGCCCTGCGCGTCACCGTGGGCGGCCTGCGGCGCCGGCTGGAACAGAACGCGTCCGCGCCCGGTGCGCCCCGCGAACGCATCCTGGCCGTCTTCGAGCCGCGTTCCAACACCATGAAGCTGGGCACCATGAAGGCACAACTGCCCTGGGCGCTGGAAGAGGCCGACCTGGCCTTCAGCCTGCAGGGCGACTACGGCTGGAGCGTGCGCGAAGCGCTGGCACCGCTTGGAAAGTCCGCCGTGGTGGCCGATTCGGTGGACGCGCTGGTGGCCGCCATCGTGAGCGCGGCGCGTCCGGGCGACCATGTGCTGTGCATGAGCAACGGCGGTTTCGGCGGCATCCACGGCAAGCTGCTCGACGCCCTGAAGGCGCGCCGCCCGTGACGCCCACGCACCTGCTCTACCTGCACGGTTTTCGTTCATCGCCCCACTCCTTCAAGGCGCAGCGGCTGCAGGCCTGGCTGGCCGCGCACCGGCCCGAAGTGCACTGGTGGTGCCCGCCATTGCCGCCGTCGCCGCGCGAGGCGATGGCGCTGGTGCGGCAAGGCATCGAAGGCTGGCCGGCAGCCAGCTCGGCCGTGCTGGGCAGTTCGCTGGGCGGCTTCTACGCCACCGCGGTGGCCCAGGCCACGGGCTGGCCGGCGGTGCTGCTGAACCCGGCGGTGGACCCGGCGCGCGACCTGGCGGCCTATGTCGGCGAGCTGACCGCCTTCCACGACCCCGAGCAACACTTCTTCTTCCGCGCCGAGTCCATCGACGAGCTGCGCCAGCTGTGGGTGCCGACGATCCGTCACCCCGAACGAATCTTCGCCGTCATCGCCAAGGGCGACGAGGTGCTGGACTGGCGCGAGATGGCCGCGCGCTACGCCGGCGCGCAGATGTGCCTGCTCGAAGGCGGCGACCATGCGCTGTCGGACTTCGACGCCCACCTGCCGCGCATCCTGAAGTTCCTGCAGCTGTGCGACTGAGCCAGCGGCCGGCAACGCCTGCAGCGCCAGCCGCGCCGAATCAAGGCGCCTGCGGGATGCACCGGCCCGCCGGGCAGCCGGCACCGAACAGCGACAATCGCGGCGATGTACGCCCTCTTTGAAGACACCGGCAAATTCCACGCCGGCCGCCTGATGTCCGAGACCGACAGCTCGGTGCAGGTGGAACTGGAATCCGGCAAGCGCGTCAAGGTCAAGGTGGCCAACGTGATGCTGCGCTTCGACCAACCCGCGCCCGCCGAGCTGATGGCGCGGGCGCAGGCGCTGGCGGGCGAGATCGACCTCGAGCTGGCTTGGGAATTCGCCCCCGAGTCCGAATTCGGCTTCGCCGAGCTGGCACGCGACTATTTCGACGCCAAGGCCGGCCCTGAAAAGCAGGCCGCCGCGCTGCTGCGGCTGTTCGACGCGCCGCACTATTTCCGCCGCCTCGGCAAGGGTCTCTTCAAGAAGGCGCCGGAAGAGATCGTCAAGGCCGCCCTGCTGGGCATCGAGCGCAAGAAGGCGCTGGCCGCGCAGATCGACGCCTGGGCCGGCGAACTGGTGCAGGGCCAGTGCCCGGCGCCGGTGCGCGAGCAGCTCTACCGCATCCTGTTCAAGCCCGACAAGAATGCGCCCGAGTACAAGGCCGTGGTCGAAGCCGCCAAGCGCTCGCAGCGTGCGCCGCTGGACCTGCTCAAGCTTGCCGGCGCCATCGACAGCGCCTACCAGTTCCACTGGCGGCGTTTCCTGTTCGAGCAGTTCCCGAAGGGACACGCCTTCCCGGCCGGGCTGGTGGCGCCCGAAGTCAAGGAAACCCTGCCGCTGGCGCCCGTACAGGCGTTTTCCATCGACGACTCGGCCACCACCGAGATCGACGATGCGCTCTCGGTCACTGGTATCGGCCAGGGCACGGTGATCCTGGGCATCCACATCGCCGCGCCGGGCCTGGCCATCGTGCCCGATTCGCCGCTGGACCAGGTGGCGCGCGAGCGCCTGTCCACCGTTTACATGCCGGGCTGGAAGATCACCATGCTGCCCACTGCCGTGGTGCAGGCCTACACGTTGCTGGAGGGCAGCGACTGCCCGGGCTTGAGCCTGTACGTGACGCTGGACGAGGCCACGCTGGAAGTACGCGGCACGGAAACGCGCATCGAACGCGTGCCGATCGCCGCCAACCTGCGCCACGACCAGCTCGACGAAGTCGTCACCGAAGCCTCGCTCACCGGCGAAGCCGTGGCCGACTATCCGTTTGCCGCCGAACTGGCGTTCTGCTTCCGCCTGGCGCGCACGCTGAAGGCCAGGCGCGAAGTGGTGCGCGGCAAGCCGGAGCTGTTCAACCGGCCCGACTACAACTTCCGCCTGGAGCGCGACGACGACGAGACCGAACCCAACGGCCACGAAACGGTCTCGATCACCACGCGCCGCCGCGGCGCGCCGCTGGACCTGATCGTCAGCGAGGCCATGATCCTGGCCAACAGCACCTGGGGCGCCTGGCTGGCCGAGCATGGCGTGCCCGG